>NZ_JBEXUE010000258.1:0-14421 GCF_040614275.1 Streptosporangium sp. NPDC006013 | reverse complement strand
GCCCCAACCGGTGTCATGCGTGATTTGGTCTGTATTTGCGTCGTGTGAAGCCAGGCCGTCGGCCCCTGTGCCCCCCCCCCCCGGGGCGGCGACGCCGCGGCCCCGTCGCCGCGGTGGAGAACATCGTCCGGGCCGTCGCGGCGGGCCCGGGGCGGTGGTTGCGGATCGGCCGCGTCGCCCTCCACACCGACGCCTCGTCGGCCGACCTCGTCGTCGGCCTGCCCGGTGGGCGGGAGTGGCACGCCGTCGACAGCGGCGCGGCGCGGGTGGTTCTGACGCTGCGTGAACCGGAACTCGGCGCCTGACGGCAGGGAGGGTACGACCTCGATGAAGATCACGATGGCGGACATCTACCGCCAGGAGTACATAGACGACCCGTATCCGCTGTACCGGCGGGTGCGCGAGGCCGACCCGGTTTACTGGGACGACAAGATGGGCGACGACGGGGCCTGGATGGTCACCGGCTATGCCGCCGCCCAGACCGCGCTCATGGAACCCCGGCTGTCGGCCAGGCGGCCGCACTGGGGCCCGGACCGGCTCCCCGACGACCCGGAGCTCGCCTCGGCGCAGCGCGCGATCGACCAGCAGATCGTCGTCAGCGACGCGCCGGAGCACACCCGGCTGCGGCAGCACCTCACCCGGCCCTTCCTGCGGAGCCGCGTCGACGAGATGCGCGAGGACGTGGCCAGGCTCACCCACCACCTGCTGAAAGCGGCCGTGACCGGTGAATCGGGCGAGTTGGACGCGATGGACCGCTTCGCCTTCGCGCTCCCGGCCGTCAGTCTCGCCGGCGTGCTGGGCATCCCCGCCTTCGACGAGCGTTACCTGTCCTGGATGCTGAGCCTGGGGCTGCTCATCGACGACGGGCCGCGGAGCCGTACGCACCACGACAAACTGCTCGGTGGGGTCGCCGAATACCTTCGCTTCTTCGCCGGGCACGTCGCGGAACGGCCGGGGAGGGGCGGGCAGGACAGGCGCCGGGACCTGCTGCAGACCCTGGCCGACTGCTACACCGACGGCGAGTTCGCCAACGCGGAGGAGCTGAACGGCAACCTCGCCTTCCTCCTCACCGCCGGCCAGATCAGCACCGCGCACCAGATCGGCAACACCCTGCTCCACCTGCTGCGCGACCCCGAGGTGTACGACCGGCTGCGGGCGGATCCCGGCGCGGTGCCCGCGGCCACCGCCGAGTTCATGCGCTACGACGCCTCCATCCAGCTCACCAAACGACGGGTGCGCGAACCCTTCGAGCTCGGCGGCCACGAGATGGGCACGGGGGAGGAGGTCTACGTCTGGATCGGGGCGGCCCATCGCGACCCGGCGCGGTTCACCGACCCCGACCGGCTGGATCTGGACCGGCAGGGAGTCCGGCACATCGCCTTCGGTCACGGCGTCCACTACTGCCTCGGGGCACGTCTGGGGCAGCTCGTCCACGACGTGGCCGTCCAGGCGTTCATCGAGCGCGTTCCCGCGCCCCGGCTCCAGACCGACAAGATCGAACGGTCGGTCATGCCGACCTTCCGCGGGCCGTACAAGCTTCCTGTCGGTTTCGGTCGATAGGCGTCCACCCTGACCACTCACTAGAAGGAGGACTCGATATGTGCGGCATAACCGGATGGGTGGATTTCGAGCGTGACCTCACCAGGGAACGAGACCTGCTGAACGCGATGGCCGAGACCATGGCCTGCCGGGGGCCGGACGGCGCGGGCGTGTGGGCCGACACCCACGCGGGCATCGGGCACCGCCGGCTCGCGGTCATCGACATCGAGGGCGGCGCCCAGCCCATGAAGGCCGAACGGGACGGCCGCGTCGTGGCCGTCCTGACCTACTCGGGCGAGGTCTACAACTACCGCGAGCTGCGAGAGGAACTGAAGACCAGAGGGCACCGCTTCCGCACGGAGAGCGACACCGAGGTGGTGCTGGCCGCCTACCTGGAGTGGGGTGAGAACTGCGCCGACCACCTCAACGGCATGTTCGCCTTCGGCGTGTGGGACGTGGAGCGTCAGGAACTGCTGCTCGTCCGCGACCGCCTGGGGATCAAGCCGCTGTACTACCACCCCACCCCGGCGGGCGTGCTCTTCGGCTCGGAACCCAAAGCCCTGCTGGCCAACCCGCTCGTCAGACGCGGCATGGACATCGACGGGCTGCGCGAGGTGCTGACCTTCACCAGGATCCCCGGCCGGACGGTCTACCAGGGCGTGTTCGAGGTGCTCCCCGGCCAGGTGGTCAAGGTCGGCAGGAACGGCCTGACCTCCAGGCGCTACTGGAAGCTGGAGGCACGCCCGCACACCGACGACCTCAAGACCACCGTGGAAACCGTGCGGGGGCTGCTGGAGGACATCGTCGAGCGCCAGCTCGTCTCCGACGTCCCGCTGTGCGTCCTGCTGTCGGGCGGCCTGGACTCCAGCGTGCTGACCGCCTTGGCGGCCAGGAAGCTCGGCGCCCGAGGTGAGTCCGTGCGCTCCTTCGCGGTCGACTTCGTCGGTCAGGAGGAGGGCTTCACGGCGGACGACATGCGCGGCACGCTCGACGCGCCGTTCGTGGCCGAGGTCGCCCGCCATGTCGGCTCCGACCACACCGACATCGAGCTGGACGCCGCGCGGCTCGCCGACCCGTCGGTACGACGGGCCGTGCTGAACTCGCGCGACGTGCCGATCGGCCTGAGCGACATGGACGCCTCGCTGTACCTGCTGTTCAAGGCGATCAGCGGGTACTCCACGGTCGCGATCTCCGGGGAGTCGGCCGACGAGCTGTTCGGCGGATACATCTGGTTCCACGACCCGAACGTGATCAACGCGCCCATCTTCCCGTGGGCCGCGTACGGGTCCATGGACCACACCGCGCTGTTCGACCTCGGTCTGCTCCAGAAGCTCGACCTGCAGACCTACCTCGCGGAGCGCTACCACGAGGCCGTCGCCGAGGTGCCCCGCCTGGAGGGCGAGACCGGCCTGGAGCGCCGGATGCGCGAGGTCAGCCACCTGCATCTCTCCCGCTTCCTCCAGCTCATGCTGGACCGGAAGGACCGCACCAGCATGGCCTGCGGCCTGGAGGTGCGTGTCCCGTTCTGCGACCACCGCCTCGTCGAGTACGTCTTCAACGCCCCCTGGGCGATGAAGACGCACGACGGACGGGAGAAGAGCCTGCTGCGGGCCGCCACCGCGGACCTGCTGCCGCGGTCGGTCCTCGACCGCCGCAAGAGCCCGTACCCCTCCACCCAGAACCCCGCCTACGACCAGGCCGCCAACGAGGAACTGGGCCGGGTGCTCGCCGACCCGGACTCGCCGCTGTATCCCCTGCTCGACAAGGAGAAGGCGCGGCTCAGGGCGGACGGCAAGGGCCCCGGCGGGCGCATGGAGCGCAACCTGCTGGACAACACGCTGCAGATGAACACCTGGCTCGACTCCTACGGCATCACCCTGGACGTGTAGGCCGGCGGACCCGATGCCGGTGTCGCCGGACAGCGTCCATGAACGACTGGCTCTCCTGCCGGTAGCGCCCTGTCAGAGGAGAATCGCCCGGGTCGTCCGGTCCCCGCGTGCCGACGAATCGCGATCGATGTCAGATCAGCTTGGCGAAGGCGGTGAAAGGGAGGCGACTCGATTACCCCGGCCGCGGACCAGCCATTCGAGAGGTGCGGACGGACTCTCGCGAAAAAGCGCGCTGAAACCCCTGATCCGTTGCTCGTGACGAGACTTCGCGAACCCGGGATGAGTCGGAGATCCGCCGGTGGCGCGGCTGCAAGCAGTCCGAAGGGCGCGTCTATACCGACCACCTCAAGCCGGACACCCACCACGACTTTTCCGGGACCCGGCCGCACCACCTGATAACGGTCAGCAATCAGCTCGTTTATGTGCGGGGTGGCTCAAATGTCTGTGGAAATCCTTAGAGTCAGTGTGCCCCGGAGTTCACCGCGCCAGTCTTTTGCGTAGACCACTTGACGCAGCATGGGCGGCATAGATAGAAACGTCACAGTTTGTGCCCCAACCAGGCCGACCAGCCGCCATTCGACCCACCGACCGGGACTCCCGCCTTACCTTACCACCTGCACCTATTTGCGACGATGGATTATCTGGCGTAAATCAGCGATTGCTGCGTCCGCGAATTTTCAGGGTCAGATTCTTTGATGGAAATGAATATCTCGAGTTATGATTGTGCTTCTGGCTGAAACGCATGCAAGAAGATCTAGCGGGCGGAGTGGTGAGAGGTAATGTACGCCGCGCCCAACTGATTGCCGGCGTTCGCGATCATTCATCCGGTCGGCGCATCAATCAACGATATTAGTCAATATCAAGTCTGTCGCCCCGTCGTACCTGAAGCACGAACATACCCAGGAGGTCCCCCCCATGGCCACCCAGCAGCGACTCTCAGCCTGGCATGACGTGCTCGCCATTGGCCGGAGCATTAGGCTCGCCATGTCGTCACCCGAGAGCCGTGCCAAACGTGCCTATGAGATCTTTCCGCCGAGCACCTGGACCGCACTGAACGATCACAGCTCGTACCTCAATTTCGGCTACTGGCGTGATGAAGCCGACACGCTCGACGACGCGTGCCAGGCGCTGGCGGAGAAGTTGGCGGACGCCGCAGGCTTTCAGGAGGGTGATCGCATTCTTGATGCCGGATTCGGATATGGTGACCAGGACTTTATGTGGTTGAAGCGGCACAATCCGGAAAAGATCGTCGGATTGAACGTAACGCCAAAGCATGTGCAGGTTGCTCAGGCCAAGGCCCATGAACATGGCCTGGATGATCGGCTGATCTTCCAGGAGGGGTCAGCAACTGCGATGACGTTCGAGCCCGGCAGCTTCGACCGGGTGGTCGCCCTGGAGTCGGCCTTGCATTTCCGGACCAGGGACGAATTCTTCCGCCAGGCTCACCACATCCTTCGACCCGGCGGGGTGCTCGCGACGGCAGATGTCGTGCCGTTGAAGGTCAACAAGGACGACCACCGAGATCTTTTCTCCACTACGGTCCCCGGAGAAAACTTGTATGACGGCAACGAGTACGTTGCTCGCCTCCGAGCCGCCGGGTTCGTCCACGCCCAGTTGACCTCCATCCGCACCCAGGTGTTCGAACCGTGGTGCAGATGGGCGGAACGGAAGCTGGATGACCCGGCATTTAAGCAGAGCACCACCTGGGGCTACCGCCGCTGGTTGCATCGTGAGCTGGCCGACGACACGCGCATGCGACAGAAGTTTGCCAACTTGGACTACGTCATCGTCGTCGCCGAGAAACCGATGTGAGGCTGCGTGTTCAAGCGAGCGGATGACCACTCAGACCTGCGCTGCAGGCGTTGCGAGGGGATGGGGTTGGCCGGTCATGGCGGCGCACAGGCTGTCGGCCTCGGCCGACATCAACGTCTCGGCCATGGTCTTCACCATGGATCGCAACAAATCCGGGTCTTGGTGCTCGATCTGCTCCGCCAGCCAGGTCGCGGGGTCCACACTGTTTTCACGGCCATCGCTTTCTTCTCCTTCGATCTTGTTACTTCGCACTCGAGGGATCACGCGATGGCCGTCCTTATTTCACGGCGCCACGCCCACTAGCTGGGGAAACTCATACACCACGTCCGTGGACGCAACCCGAAGAGTATGCGAAACCCACATCCCAGAGGGGGCCCAATGCCCCGCTCCGGACGCCCCGTGGGCGCGCTCCCATACCCCGAGAGAGCGCTTTCTCCTATCCTTGCCCAATGGAACTAGCGGAGATCCGCACCTACTCCATCAAGTCCACCAAAGGCATCTCCCGCCCATCCGCCCAGGTCCTCCCCTGGGGGCTGGAAGGCGACCGCCGCTGGGCCGTGGTGGACCCGCTGGGAGAACTGATCTGGGTAGGCGAACATCCCAAGCTTCTCTCGGTTTCGGCCGCCGAAACCCCCGAAGGCGCCCTTCGCCTGTCGGCGAAGGGCATGGGCGAACTCAAGGTCCCCCCGGCCACCGGCGACGCGATCCCGCTAGGTTGCTCCAACCTCGACCGAGCCGTGCTCGCCCACGCCGACGCCCATGAATGGTTCACCCGCCTGCTCGGCAAGCCCGCCCGCCTCATCTGGCTGGACGACCCCAGACGCCGGACCATCACCGAGGAACAGGGCGGTCTCTGGGACGGACCCCTCCTGCTCGTCGCCAGGAGTTCGCTCCAGCGCCTGGACGACTGGATCGCCGAAGGCGCCATGGAACGCCAGGAGCACCCCCCGGACCCCCTCGACGTCGCCCGCTTCCGGCCCAACGCCATCATCGACGGCGCGGAACCCTTCGCGGAGGACGCCTGGACGTCGGTCCGCATCGGCGAGATCGACTTCCGCGTCTCGGGGTTGTGCGACCGCTGCGCCGCCACCATCTGGGACCCGGCCACTCAGGACCGCGGCAAGGAACCCCTGAGAACCCTGGCCAAACACCGCCGCTGGGACGGAAAGACCTGGTTCGGCATCCGCCTGGTGCCCAGGAACCTCGGCGAGCTGAGAGTCGGCGACGAAGTCCGGCCAGGCTAGCCGGTCAGGCGCTTCAGGGCCGCCTTCACCACCGCGGGGTCGGTGGTCCGCCAGTAAGGCGGGAGCGAGTTGAGCAGGAAGCCGCTGTAGCGGGCGGTGGCCTGTGTGGTGGTCATCGCCCTCGTCGTGCTGATCCGACTCATCAACGATGCTCCCGGGCCGGTCAGCCACACCGACGCTGTCATATCCATCGCGGTCGGCCAGATGAACGGTCGTCCGATCGCCGTCTCCGCCGGCAGGGACGCCACGGTGCGGATATGGGACCTGACCACGAAAAAGCAGGTCGGGGGCTTGACCATAGAAGAGGGGGCCGGGGAACCGTTGACCGGCTATGAGAGAAGAGAGGCGCCGCACCCGTGGATGCGATCTCGCTGGAGCCCTAGACCAGGTAGACGGGTGCGAGGTCGACGAATATGCGGTAGTCCGTGATCAGGCCGTCGTTGCGGGTGCGCCAGATCGATACGGCTACGACGCTGACATCCTTGCCGTCGAGCCGCCGGTAGGTCACCTCGGTCTCGGCGATGATGTCGGCATCCACCTGCCAGTTCCTGACGACCCGGTGCCGCAGGCCGCCGATGGTGGAGAAGAACGCCCGCAACCCGGCGGCGATGGCCTCACGTCCCGTCATCGGCTCGGCATTGCCGAACACCAACGTGGCGTCCTCGGCCAGCAACCGCACGAACTCTCCGGCGTCGAACGAGTCGACTGACTGGAAAACGCGTCGCACCACATCGTCGGTCATGCCGATCCTTCCTCGCGCAGTCGGGATCACTGCTGGGGACGATACGGGGCGAAGGGCGACGCGCAACTATCGCCAAGGTGGCTATCTCATCGCCATAAGGCTCGCCGAAGATCTCCGGACCCAGGGCGCGGCATCGTGGTCGGGCCCGGTGCGGCGGCCATTCGGAATCACTCAGAACGAGGAGAGCAGGGCACATGGGCACGAGAAGCAGCGCGAAACGATGAGAACCAGTGAACGCCAGAAGCCCGGCTCGGAATGCCTTCCAGGAGACCACCGCTGGTCAGTTACCATGGTGGATCAGACCTCGATGTTTTGACCGGTCCAGCCCCTAATGGGGGTGAATCGAGTCTGTCTGGTCAGGTCGACTCGATTCGGTAAGCCGCTGTCAGGCTTCGATGTGTTTGGATATATAAAATTCGGAAGGGACTTGTGGCGAGCAGTCGGGTTGCTTTAAGGGAAGCCTGCATGCGATGGATTGTGATTCCACTTACCGGGATTGTGTTGATCACATTGACGGCTTGCGGAGCGTCCGAGGAAGAGCGTTTTGCGCGATCTGCGGAGAGCATGGAGCAGGTGGCGCGTACGGTGAAAGCGGATACGAAGTCAGCGGACGAGCCTCGCCAGATCGGATTGTTTGAATTCACTTCAATCTACCGATACGAGGATCTGGTGTACTTCCAATTGAGCCCCCGGGCGGGCGTAGATCCGTATGGCTATGTCTGGAGCCCGAAAGGCGAACCCGTGGATTCTCCTGACGACGCGGCTGCGCAGTCTTTTGAACATGTGCAGGGTCCTTGGTACCGGTGGAGCGAGAGCTGGTAGGGGTCGGGAGAACGGCGGATCGGTCAGTGACGGGGGTCGCCATCGAATGACATGGTGACCTGATCACGGTCATTACTGGTTGGGTACGGCAACGCGACTACGGGGGAGACCGCGTTGCCGTACCGGCTTTTTAGGGGCGGTGCCGGTGTGCCCCGCGTGAGGATCGCCAAGGAAGCCCGCGCCTACACCGAGTTGCGCCGCACCCTGCGCGCTGTACCGCTGCTGACCGAGGTTCTGACGCGCTACGACGCGACTCACGTTCGGGAACTCGCGCTGTACCTGTGGCCGGGAGGCGTTGAAGGGGCGGGAGGTCCGGCCGATCGAGGACCTCTTCGCCTGCTCGTCGAGCCGGCTTCGCAGTCCGAAGGTCGTTCATCCTGACGCGGTCCTCGTTCGGGCCGGGTGTGGCGCAGCGTGACCTCGGGGCCCCTCATCCGGGGCGCTTGGCGCGGGCCTGGCGGTAGCGGGTGGGGGAAGCGCCGAACTCGGCGACGAACGACTGTCGAAGGCTCTCGGCGGAGCCGAACCCACAGCGGGCCGCGATGTCCGCCACGGAGAGCGATGATGAGACGAGGAGTTGCTCGGCCGCCTGCGTGCGTGCCTGCCTGATGAAGCGGCCAGGCGTCTGGCCCAAGTGCTCCAGGCTGAGCCGAGTCAGGTGACGCTCGCTCACGTTCAGCCGGGCAGCCAGCGTCGTGGGGCTCAGATCCCCGTCGAGGTTGTTGACAATGTGGTCGACCACCTGCCGAATCAGCGGATGTTCCGGCGGCGGCGCGCTCACGAACATGCTGATCTGCGCCTGGTCACCCGGCCGCTGCAAGTAGGTCACCAGGGCACGCGCCACGATACGGGCCAGGTGAGGGCCGTGGTCCTCCTCGATGAAGGCAAGTGTCAGGTCCAGGGCGCTGGTGACGCCGGCCGCGGTCGACACGTGTCCCTCGCGGATGTAGAGCGGGCCGGGATCAACCGTGACGTTGGGATGGTGGGCGGCGAGCGTTCCCGCGTACCTCCAGTGCGTGGTGGCGCGCCGCCCGTCCAGCAGTCCGGCGGCGGCCAGCAGGGTCGCGCCCGTGCACACCGATGCCACCCGCCTGCTGACCGCGGCCAGCCGACGTATGTGTGCCAGGAGCACGGGATTTTCCGCGGCGACCTCGTGGCCGACCCCACCGGAGACAACCAGGGTGTCGAGCGGCCCGGTGATGCGTTCAAGGGCTTCCTGGCTTTCCAGCGTCAAACCCGAGTCGCAGGGCAACGACCTGCCACCCGAGGTGGCGAGGCGTATTCGGTAGGGAGGAGCCGCCCCCAACTGGTTGGCCATATGGAGCGGCGTGGTCACCGAGGCGATGTCCAGTAACTCTGACTGTGGATATCCGATCACGATGATCAGCCGCTCGTCCATGAGTGCCCATTCTGTTGGGGAACCGACACGAATCCCAAGTTTACCGACAGGACCGAGGCCGGCCATGGTTCGCGCAACCGGCCGGCCGTTGGATCTGAAGCGTAAGGAAAGCCATGCAGCCGCCGAGGTCGTGGCATGCGCGTGGCGGGGACGCAGCCACCGGCGACCGAGGCGTTCGGCTTGACGTGCACATGCGTATCGCGCCGAGTCGAAATCAGCTCGGCAAGCACAGGACAACGCGCACAGGAAAGGGCGGGATCGAATGGTGAAAGTCTCTCGTACGGCCATCGCGGCGGCCGTTACCGCTGCCGCAACCGGATTTACCGTCGTCGTCGCGTCACCGGCGCAGGCCGACTATTCCAGCTGCATCTCATACCTCGAAGGAGGGGGTTATCAGATCAGCCCTCCGAGAAGGGACGCCTGCTGGATCGGCGCCACTTCCGCGGCCGGAAGCTGGTTCCTCTGCTGGGACGGCCTCGTGGACACGCGAATTCCGTCGGGGGTGGCCGCAGCGGCCTGTGATCGGGCGAAACAGTAGCGGCGGTGCGTTTCACGAACCCCCTCGGACAGGCGCTCGGCGGCAGGAGTGCCTACAGCGGCCGAGCACATCAGTGGTCCGCGTCATGGACGTAAACGGCCGCGGTGCCGTGTCGATCTCGAATTCAATCAGGTATCAGGAGCGAGTCATGGGCAAGAAGCGAATACTGACCGGACTGATCGTGGCCGGCGTCATCGGAACATTCCCCATCGTCGCCACGCCCGCCCAGGCGTCGACGTCACCTGCGGTGATGGCCGACTACTGCGACAGGAACCCGCCTGGATCCGGTTCGGTACCCGGGGACCGGTTCGCGGGCGAGCGCCCGGTCGCCTGCGGAAAATGCTACGAACAAGGACTCTATCTGCGGGCGAAGGGGCAGATCTCGCAATTCTGGTGTGAATACTTTAACGTCTTTAAATATGCAAGGATGTACGTCAAGTAACGAACGAATCCGCTGGTCCGCAGCGCACCGCTCTCCGCGCACGCGAAGAAGCTCCCCCGCCTACGACGACGCGGTCGCGCGGGGGAGCCGACGGCTCCAGGTCTGCTTCGACGGCGTCCGGCCCTGCCGGGGAGGCCACCCGTTCCTGGGTCAGTGACGTAGCAACTGGACGATGGCGACGGTACCCACCGCCACGATGAGGATGCGCAGCATCGCGGGGCTGAGGCGGCGGCCTACTTTGGCCCCGACCGGGCCGCCGAAGGCGGAACCGGCCGCGATGAGTACGACGGCCATCCAGTCGAAATCCGCGGAGAAGAGGAAGAAGAGCGCAGCGACGGTGTTGACGACGGCCACCAGGACGTTCTTGACGGCATTGAGACGTTGCAAGGTCTCGTCGAGGAGTACCCCCATCAGGGACATGTAGATGATTCCCTGGGCGGCGGGGAAGTAGCCGCCGTAGACGCTGGCGAGTGTCAGTCCGGTGAGAAGCAGCGGGCCTCCGTCGGGGCGGGCGGAACCGCTGGTGCGTTCGCGGCGGCGCCGTACGCTTTTGCTGATCCGGGGCTGGAGGATGACCAGGACGAGGGCGAGGCCCACCAAGGCGGGCACGATCTTCTCGAACGCCGTGGCGGGCAGGGCCAGCAGAAGCGTGGCGCCCGTGAGGCCGCCGAGCAGGGCGCCGACGCTCATCTTCAGGATGCGCCGGCTCTGGCCGCTGAGCTCCGCGCGATAACCGATGGCCCCGCTGATGGAGCCGGGTATCACGCCGAGTGCATTGGAGACCGCGGCGGTGACGGCCGGCATTCCGGTGGCGAGCAGAACGGGAAAGGTGATCAGTGACCCGGAGCCGACCACGGTGTTGATGGCGCCGGCGCTGACGCCGGCCGCGAAGACGGCGAGCATCTCCCACGGCGTCACGCCGCCTCCTCCCTCGCGGAATCGGCGTCCATGCCCGGCCAGGCGGCGCGCGTGGGCCATGCTTCGCGGCGTACCGGACCGAGCGATCCCGGAACCGGCGACCCGGCGAGAAGCCGCCCCCACCCCAGGGCTCCCGGTGGACGGGCCCGGCCGGCTGTGCGGATGGAGTCGCAGACCGAGGAGCACAACGCGGCGGTGACGCCTGCCGCGGCCAGGGCGGGCGACAGGGCGGGCGACAGGGTGGGCGATTCCGTCTGACGGCCGGTGTCCGGCGAGGTTCTCACGCGGCCGACGCTAAACCGGAAATACTTCGGCGCTCAGCGAAGTATCCCGACCCCGGACGAGGTGACGCTCTACCTGCCGGCCGAGTGGTCGGGGCATCGAGACCACCTTCGGCCTGAACGCCGTCCTCGACAGCCTGCAGGCACGCCTCGCAGCGCTTCGGTGCGGGACCTTTTCCTTTATGGCCGCATATGCCCCGCCTATGAATATTGACGTTTTTTTGACGCCTGGCCATGAATCGATGGGCTCTGACGTCAGTAGTGTGCATTGCGTCTTTACGGATACTTGATGTGGGGGGCCGACAGTGGCCGGCATGACTGGGCCACTACAGACGTGGCTGCTCAAGGGCTTACAGACCAACCGTGACCAGATCGAGCACGGCCCGCACAAGAAGCACACGTGGTGGCAGGTCATGTGCCTCACGGGCGTCGACTACTTCTCCACCCTCGGTTACCAGCCGGGCATCGCGGCGCTCGCGGCCGGCGCGCTGTCACCGCTGGCGACGCTGCTGCTGGTCATGCTCACCCTGTTCGGGGCGCTGCCCGTCTATCGCAGGGTCGCGGAGGAGAGCCCGCACGGCCAGGGCTCGATCGCGATGCTGGAAAAGCTGGCCCCGCAGTGGTGGGGCAAGTTGTTCGTGCTCGCTCTACTCGGGTTCGCCGCCACCGACTTCGTCATCACGATGACGCTCTCGGCCGCCGACGCGACGGCCCACATCCTGGAGAACCCGTTCGTCCCCGACTTCCTGTCGGGCCAGCGGGTGCTGGTCACGCTCGTGCTGCTCGCCCTGCTCGGCGGGGTGTTCCTGATGGGCTTCAGCGAGGCGATCGGCATCGCCGTCGTCCTCGTGGGCGTCTACCTCGTGCTCAACGCGATCGTGGTGGCTGTGGCCGTCACGCACGTGCTCGATGCCCCCAACCTGGTCATCGACTGGCAACACGCGCTGACCACGACCTACACCAGCCCGATGGCCATGATCGGGCTTTCCCTGCTGGTGATGCCGAAGCTCGCGCTGGGCCTGTCGGGTTTCGAGACGGGCGTCGCGGTGATGCCGATTGTCAAGGGCGACGTCCAGGCCCGGATCAAGGGCACCAAGCGGCTGCTGACCTCGGCGGCCATCATCATGAGCGTCTTTTTGATCTTCAGCAGCCTCGTCACCACCGTGCTGATCCCGGAGCAGGAGTTCGAGGAGGGCGGCAAGGCCTCAGGACGGGCGCTGGCATTCCTGGCGCACGGTTTCCTCGGCGACTGGTTCGGCACGTTGTACGACGTCAGCACCATCGCGATCCTCTGGTTCGCCGGGGCGTCGGCGATGGCGGGTCTGATCAATCTGGTGCCGCGCTACCTGCCCAGGTACGGCATGGCGCCCGACTGGACGCGGGCCGTACGCCCGCTGGTCCTGGTGTTCAGCGCGATCGGCTTCGCCATCACGATCATCTTTGACGCCGACGTCGAAGCTCAGGGCGGTGCCTACGCCACCGGTGTGCTCGTGCTGATCCTGTCCGCCTCCGTCGCCGTGACGCTGTCCGCGTGGCGCAAGGGCCAGACCAGGCTGATGGGCGGCTTCGCCGCGGTCTCCGCCGTCTTCGCCTTCACGCTGGTGGACAACGTGTTCGAGCGCCCGGACGGGGTGAAGATAGCGTCCTTCTTCATCGTGGCGATCATCGTGACCTCGCTCATCTCCCGGACGACCCGCTCCACCGAGCTGCGCGTCACCGAGGTGACCTATGACCCGCTGGCCGGGCAGTTCGTCAACGAGGCCTGCGGCGAGGTGCACCTGATCGCCAACGAGCCGCACGAACGTGACCAGGCCGAGTACAACGACAAGCTGCGCGAGCAGTGGCTCAACCACCGCCTGCGCAGCTCGGAGCAGGTCATGTTCGTCGAGGTGACGGTCGTCGACGCCTCGGAGTTCGAGACCGAGCTGGTCGTGCACGGCGAGGAACGCTTCGGCCATCGGATCCTGCGCTTCGAGAGTCCCACGGTGCCCAACTCGCTGGCCGCGCTCCTGCTCGACCTGCGTGACCGTACGGGCCGGATACCGCACATCTACTTCCACTGGACCGAGGGCAATCCGGTGGCGGCGATGCTGCGTTACCTGCTGTTCGGCGGCGGAGACGTACCACCGATGACCCGAGAGGTCCTCCGCCAGGCGGAACCGGACATCACTCGCAGGCCGCACGTCCGCGTCGGGTGAGCCGCACTCCTCGGTGAAGTGCAGGTCCTGCCGGTCGAGGTCGTCGCAGGCGCACCTGTCTCGTCGGCACTTCTGTGCACCGTTTCCGCCGTGCCGTCAAGAAGGTGTCAACAGTTGGCCTGCGGGCGTATGAAATGCGTTAAGGACGGCAAAATCTCCCAAATATCCCGCTTTTCTATGGGTGTTAGAAGAGCAAACATTCGGATTAGAGGAGTGGGGATGGCCGACGTCATCTTCGTCGCCCTGACGATCGCGTTGTTCGTGATCTTCGGGTTCGTCGTCAAGGCGGTGGAGCGCCTGTGAGCGCCGTCAACGCCATCGGCCTTGTGGTGGCCGTCGGTCTGGTGATCTTCATGGTCGCGGCCCTGCTGTTCCCGGAGCGGTTCTAGTGAGTACGACAGCAGCCGGGATCATTTTCGTCGCATCCCTCATCATCGCCCTCGCGCTGACGCACAGGCCGCTCGGCGACTACATGTACCGCGTGTACTCGGGCGTCAGGCATTGGGGGCCTTCGCGGAAGAGGGGGTGATGGCTGCGCCGCAACCGGCGATCGTCACGGCCATCCAGGCGATTCCTCCGATGAATCGCAGGTTGCGC
>NZ_JBEXUE010000257.1:0-14444 GCF_040614275.1 Streptosporangium sp. NPDC006013 | reverse complement strand
GGATCTTTTGCCTACTGCGGTCGGTCAGGCGGCGCCTCGCCGCGTTGTCGTCGGTCACCGCAGCACGCTGCGGCTCCCTCCTCCGCCTTGCGAGACACCACCTGACCGATCCTCGCCACGGCAAGATCCACAGGACAGGGCCTAGGGCAGGGCGCCCGGCGGCCCGCCCGCCCCCGGAGTGAACGCCTGCTCCCCCGCGCGCCGGGCCAGTTCGTGCAGCAGGCGCAGGGCGTCGTCCGGATCCACTCCCTCCGCGAACCGCGAGAGCACAGGGGCCCGGTCCGGGCTACCCGCCAGGGCCGCGAGCATCAGCCCCGCCACGTGCTCATCCCTGGAGCGGCTGGCGGTGTAGCGGAAGGCGTTGCGCACGGGTGCCCTCTCCAGCAGGCCCTTCCTGACGAGACGCTCGGCGACGGTCTGCACCGTGGTGTAGGCCAGGCTCCGTTCCGCGTCCTGGTTCAGCATGTCCTGCACCTGGCGGACCAGCAGTGGTTGCTTGCAGCCCCACAGCACGTCCATGATCGCGCGTTCCAGGGATCCCAGGTTCACCCGCGGCCACCTTTCGAGGGTCGCGCCCGGCAGCGGATGGCCCTGGAGAACATGTACGGGCACGCAGCCAGGCAGGGTCACACATGAAATTTGGTCATATTGTTACTTAAATCCATCGATGCGGCCATAGCTGGTGAATGTCGACCCTCTTAACAGATCGCACTCCAGATCACCGCTATTCGCCCCTGGAGCGCGCACACCGCCTCATCTAACCCCGAACATTCCCGCAGCATTACAAAGCCCTACAGAGCCCTTACAGCCCCGCACAGCACCTATCTCTGGGCGAAACCCCAAGAGCCGGCCGGGTGGCTGCAAGCCCGCGCGGCGCGGAGGACGGCGTACGGCGGGACTCGGCGGGCAGAAAGGGCGGCGGCGACGTGCGGCGACCAGGGCGAAGGAGTTCGGAGGCTCAGTAGGCGGGAGAGACATCCCGCGGGCGCCTGCGGCGCAGCACCCAGGCCGCGATGACGCCGCCGATCAGGCCGAACAGGTGCCCCTGCCAGGAGATGCCCGCCTCCCCGGGGAGCACCCCCCAGATGATCGAGTAGTAGGTGATCGCCACGCCGACGCCGATCACGATGTCGAGGGCGCGGCGGTCGAACAGGCCCCGGGCGACGACGAAGCCGAAGTAGCCGAAGACCAGGCCGCTGGCACCGACCGTGAGAACCCTCGGCTCGTTGACGAACCAGATGCCCAGGCCGCTGACCAGGACGATGATCAGGCTCGCGGCCAGGTAGCGGCCGATCCCCCGCAGCGCGGCGAGGAAGCCAAGGATCAGCAGGGGCAGCGAGTTGGCCATCAGGTGGCCGAAGCCGCCGTGCAGGAAGGGGGCGAGGAGGATGCCGCCCAGACTCTCCGGGTCCCAGGACCGGATGCCGTAGACGTCGAGCGTTCCCTCCCCCGGCAGCACGTAGTCGACGATCTCGACCACCCACATGACACTGACCAGGAGGACGTTGATGATCGCGGCGCCCAGCGCGCCCGCCGCCAGGTTTCCCGCCCTGCGCTTCAGGAGGTCGCCGGAGGATCGGCCGGTGGGGGTCATCCCGGTCGCGTAGTCGTTCATTCACTCTCCTGGCCTTGGAGCGGTGTCGTGGGATGTCAAGTGCCCCCGCCGCACCTGTCCACACCTTTACCGTACGCATTCCCGGTCATGAACGCGCCGGGTGTGATCCATCGATCACACCCGGCTCGCGATTTCCCTCCGGAATCCGAAGGGGGTCTACTCGCCCTTCCACTGGGGGGCGCGCTTCTCGGCGAAGGCAACCGCACCCTCCATGGCGTCCTTGGAACCGAACACCGGATTGATGATCTCGCCCTGCTTCTTGAACATCTCGTCGAGGCTCCAGTCCGCGGACTCCACGATCACGCGCTTGGTCGCGGCGAGCGCCATCGGGGCGTTGGCCGCGATCCTCTTCGCGAGTTCGACGGCCTTGGCCAGCGCCTCACCCACGGGCGTGATGTGGTTGACCAGGCCGACCTCGTACAGCCGGGAGGCCGGGAAGTGGTCGCCGGTCAGGGCGATCTCCATGGCGATGTGGTACGGAATGCGGCGCGGCAGCCGCATCACGCCACCCGCCCCCGCGACCAGCCCCCTCTTGGGCTCGGGCAGCCCGAACTTGGCCTCCTCGGAGGCGATGATGATGTCGCAGGCCAGCGCCAGCTCGCAGCCTCCGGCCAGGGCGTAACCCTCGACGGCGGCGATGAGCGGCTTCTTCGGCGGCGTCTCGACCACCCCGCCGAATCCCCTGCCCTCCACGACCGGGAAGTCCCCGGTCACGAAACTCTTCAGGTCCATACCCGAGCAGAACGTGCCACCGGCACCGGTAAGGACGTAGGCGACCACGTCCTTGCGCTCCTCCAACTCGTCCAGCGCGGCGGCGACGCCTCTGGCGACCTTGCCGTTGATGGCGTTCCTGGCCTTGGGCCGGTTGATCGTGATGACGGCCACGCCGTCGTCCACCTCGACCAGAACCTCGTCAGACACCGGATGACTCCTACTTGGGCTGGAAGCGGATGCCGCCGTCGAAACGGATCGTCTCGGCGTTCATGTAGTCGTTCTCGATCAGCGAGCGGACCAGGTGCGCGAACTCCGAGGCCAGCCCCATCCGCTTGGGGAAGACCACCGGGGCCACGAGCTTGGCCTTGAACTCCTCGGCGTTGGGCGAGAAGCCGTAGATCGGGGTGTCGATGATGCCCGGGCAGATGGTGTTGACGCGCACGCCGATGGCGCCGAGGTCACGCGCGGCAGGGAGGGTCATGCCGACGATGCCGCCCTTGGACGCCGAGTAGGCGACCTGGCCGGTCTGCCCCTCCAGCGCCGCAACCGAGGCGGTGTTGATCACCACTCCGCGCTGGCCGTCCGCGTCGACCGGCTCCGTCTTCGCGATCGCCGCGGCGCCGATGCGCATGAGGTTGAAGGTGCCGATCAGGTTGACCTCGATGACCTTGCGGTAGGGGGCCAGGTCATGGGGCGAGCCGTCGCGACCCACGGTCCGGCTGGCCCAGCCGATGCCCGCGCTGTTCACCACGACACGCAGCGGCTTGCCGGTCGCCACGGCCGCGTCCACGGCCGCCTGCACCTGCGCCTCGTCCGACACGTCGGTCTTGACGAAGACGCCGCCGAGCTCGTCGGCAAGGGGCTTGCCCCGCTCCTCGTTGAGGTCGGCGATGACGACGGTGACACCGTGCGCGGCGAGGTCGCGGGCCGTGGCCTCGCCGAGGCCGCTGGCACCGCCCGAGATGATTGCTGCTGCTCCGTTCAAGTCCATGAGCGGACTTTAACCCGCGGACCGAATGAAGTTCTACTCGGGGTGGGTTAAATCTCTCCGATGCCAGGCCCTGGCTCCTGGACCCCTTGCCTACTGCGGTCGGTCAGACGGCACCCCACCACGGCAAGGTCCGCGGAATGGAGCCTAGATCTCTCCGACGGCAGTGCTCACGTCGGGATAGACCTTGATCCGCCGGTCGAGCCCCGTCGTGCGGAGGATCCGGGCCACCGGCGCCTGGGGAGCGGCCAGGCAGACCCCACCGCCACCGCTCGTGGCCAGCCGCCACGCCTCGATCAGCACCGACAACCCGCTGGAGTCCATGAAGGACAGGTCGGTGAGGTCGAGAACCAGTCGCGCACCGTCCAGCTTGATCGCGTCACGGACCTCGTCTCGCAGGAAGGGAGCGGTGAACAGGTCGAGTTCGCCCTCGACAGCCACCACCACGGCGTCGCCGATCGCGCGGCGAGCCAGCCGTAGCTTCATCAGTCCTCCTCGCGCCCAGGGCAGACCCACTTTACTTCGCCACCACGGCACGCGAGGTCGTGCACGACTCTTCACAGGAATCTGCGGCCAAGACGTCCCGGGGTCAGGAGGCCGCGAAACCGTAGGGCAGTTCGAGCCGGTGGGCGGCGAGCAGATCGGCATCGGCGAGGATCTTACGGGTCGGCCCGTCCGCGGCGATGACCCCTCCGGAGAGGATGAGCGAGCGCTCGCACAGCTCCAGCGCGTAAGGCAGATCGTGGGTGACCATCAGGACCGTCACGTCGAGCCCCCTGAGGATCTCGGCGAGTTCTCGCCTGGAGGCCGGGTCCAGGTTGGACGACGGCTCGTCGAGCACCAGGATCTCCGGCTCCATGGCCAGCACCGTCGCCACCGCGACCCGGCGGCGCTGGCCGAAGGACAGGTGGTGCGGCGGCCGGTCGATCGTCTCCAGCATGCCCACGCGCTCCAGCGCGTCCTTGACCCGGCGCTCCAGTTCCTCGCCCGTGATCCCCAGGTTGGCCGGGCCGAAGGCCACGTCCTCGCGGACGCTCGGCATGAAGAGCTGGTCGTCGGGGTCCTGGAAGACCAGCCCGACCCGCCTGCGGATCTCCTTGAGCGATCCCTTCCCGACCGGCAGCCCCGCTACGGCCACCGTGCCGTGGCCGGCGGTCAGGATGCCGTTGAGGTGCATCACCAGTGTGGTCTTGCCCGCGCCGTTCGGCCCGAGCAGCGCGACCCGCTCACCGCGCTCCACGCGGAAGTCCACGCCGAACAGCGCCTGCGTACCGTCCGGGTACGCGTACGCCAGGCGGCTCACCTCCAACGAAGGCGGCGCGGTCATGCGACCCCCCAGCTCCCAAGCAGCACGGCAAGCGCCGCACCTGGCAACATACCGGCGACGAGCCACTGCCGCGACGCGACGGACAGATCCTGGATGATCGGCATCGAGCCGGTGTAGCCCCGGCTGAGCATGGCCAGGTGCACCCGCTCGCCCCGCTCGTACGAGCGGATGAACAGTGCCCCCGCCGATCTGGCGATCACTGGGATGTGCCGCACGTCCCTGGCCGCGAACCCGCGTGACTCCCGCGCCACCCGCATCCGGCGCATCTCCTCCAGGATCACGTCCAGGTAGCGGAGCATGAACATGGCGATCTGCACCAGCATCGGCGGCAGTTTCAGGCGCTGGGCGCCCAGCAGTATCAGCCGTGGCTCGGTGGTGGCCGCGAGCAGCACGCTCGCGACCACGCCCAGGGTCGCCTTGGCCAGGATGTTCCAGGCGGCCCACAGACCGGCGACGCTGAGCGAGAGTCCCATGAACGTCACCCGCTCGCCGAACCCGATGAACGGGATGGCCAGCGCGAACACCACGAACGGCACCTCGACCACCATCCGCCGCAGCAGGAATCCCGCCGGGACGCGCGCGGCCACCGCGACGGCGGCCAGCAGCACGGCGTACAGACCGAAAGCCCAGAACCACTCGCGCGGGGTGGCGACCACCACCAGGGCGAACCCGGCCACCGCCACCAGCTTGCACTGGGGTGGCAACCGGTGCACGAGCGTGTCGCCCGGCCGGTGGAGCCGATGGTGGTGGCCCGTTCCCACTAGACGGAGACCTTCCTGTCACTGCCCTCGCCACGGCGACGCACCGTGAAGAACAGCCCGCCGCCGACGGCGAGGGTCACCCCGACGCCGATCAGACCGGCCACCCCCACCGGGATGCCGCCCACATCCCCGTAGTCGGCGAGCGGCTGCTCGCCCAGCGAGTGGTCGGCCGCCTGTCCGCTGAAACCCTTGTCCTCGGCCACCCGCTCCAGGCCGTCGGGCGAGGAGGAGGCGTAGAAGCTGACCACGCCCGCCAGCAGCGCCGCCACCGCGATGCCGGCGGGCAGGAACCAGCCACGACGGCGCGCGGCGACCGGCGCCGAGGACGCCGGGGACGCCGGGGACTCCGAGGTGACGGTCACCTCGCCGCCCGCGCCGCGCAGGACCAGCGGCGCGACGAGCTCCCTGGCGCCGTACACCAGGTCGGGCCGGATCGCCAGGACGGTGCTGACGGTGACCGCGGTGATCAGGCCCTCCCCGATGCCGATGAGCAGGTGCACGCCGCCCATGGCCGCGGCGACCGTGCCGATCTCGATGGGCGCGGTGCCGCCGACCCAGAACAACAGGGTGAAGATCAGCGCCGTGGCGGGCACCGAGACCAGCGCCGCGACGAACGAGGCCGCCACCACGGCTCCCCTGCCCCGCACGCTCAGGGTGATCAGCCGGAAGACGCCCCACCCGACCACTACCGCGACGATGCCCAGCAGCGTGATGTTGACGCCGAGCGCGGTCAGGCCGCCGTCGGCGAAGAAGAACCCCTGTACGAGGAGGACCACCGCCACGCACAGCACCGCCGTATACGGGCCGACGAGTATCGCGGCGAGCGCACCGCCAAGGAGATGGCCGCTTGTACCCGCGGCGACCGGGAAGTTGAGCATCTGGACGGCGAACACGAAGGCGGCGACCAGGCCCGCCATGGGGGCGGTGCGGTCGTCGAGTTCACGGCGAGCGCCGCGCAGGCAGACGGCCACGCCCGCAGCCGCGACCACCCCCGCCGACAGCGACACAGCCGCGTTGAAAAAGCCATCGGGTACGTGCACGACAAGCCTCCGAAGCGCGGATTTGGCTCCACTTTAGGCCATGGGCTTGTAGTTGCAAGGTATTGGCATTAACGCCCGGCGAAGGTCCGGTGACTTCCGCATGGCACCGGGCTCGCGGCGGTCCCAGGCGCCGTCAACGCACGATGCGCCTGACGAAGGTCCGGGGGCCGAGGGTGCGGACCACGGTACTGAGCCGCCCCTTGCCCGCCGTGGCGTAGGGCCTGACGCTCCACCGGGTCGCACCACGCCACCAGGTGCGCGGCTGCTCGATCATCTCGGGCACCGCCTCGATCCTGAAGCGCGCGGGCGGCCCGCCCAGGTCCATCTCCAGGTAGGCGTCCCAGGTACCGGGCCCCAGCCGGCCCATCGCCTGCCAGGCCGTGAACGTGCCGTCCTCGCCGACCGTGACCGGCTCACGCCGCTCCCGGCTCGACTCGCGCTCCCGCCAGACCAGGTAACGCACCGCGTCCGCCGCCGGAGCGGCGGTGCCCACGGTGACCTCACCGTGGAGCACCAGCCGGTGCCCCGCCGCCCAGCGGGCGCGCACCAGCCTCGCGCCGCCCGGCACCGCGACCACGTGACCGCCGATGTCAAGGCTGAGGTTGCCGTAGGGGCGGGTGAAGTACGGCAGGGCGACGACGTCGCCGACCACTCGCGGCGCGGGCGGCACCGGAAGTGCGGTCAGTCCGTCCCTGTCGAAGCCCAGGCGTGCGAGCCGGGGAACGCCCTCGAAGGCGACACCCACGTGAACGTCCCAGACGCCGGAGGACAGGCCGGTGACGTCGACGACCCCGGTGAACTCCGCACAGTCGCCCGTCACCGGGACCATGACCTCGTCAAAGGGGCCGGCGCCCGCGTGCCTGCGCCGCAGCACCAGGGCGAGGTCACCGCCGACGATCTCCGGGCGGTCGTACCGCTCCAGCGTGCTCAGCGCCACCTTGCCGGAGATCGCCAGCCTTCCCTCCCGCTCCCAGCGGAGCGCGGTGAGCTCCCTGCGGACCGAGGCCGACTCGATGTGCGCCAGCCGCACCAGGCGGTCGATGTCCTCCAGTGCGGCGATCCTGCTCCGGTCGATCGCGGGGAGCCGGTCGCGGACCCCGTCGGTCAGCCACCGCTCGCACATGTCGGCCACCTCTGCGGCGATCTCCTTGCGCTCGACCTCCCCGGCGTCCAGGAAGGGCCTGCCGAGGTTGCCGAAGGCGTCCATCCGGAAGTGCCGCCGCAGGAGGTGGTCGCGGAGGTCTCCCGGCCGTACGTGGGCGAGCATCAACTCGATCGGCCGCCTGATCATCCGCACCCAGGAGACCGGGTCGCGGCTCCCCTGCCGCTGCATGATGCTGGTGCCGTCGGGCCGGGCGACCAGGTGGTAGCAGTCGTAGTCGGCGACCACCGAGATCACGTTCGCGTGGCAGTAGGCGTGGGTGGTGAAGACGACGTCCTCGCCGACCAGAAGCGTCTCGTCGAAACGGATGGCGTGCCGCTCCAACATCTCCCTGCGGAACAGCTTGAAGCAGCTCAGGCTGTTGTAGACCGCGCTGTCACCGAGCGGCACCCGCTCGGCGTTCTCCCTGAACATCGAGATCGGCACCTTGCGGCCATGACCGACGATCTTCCCAAGCACGATGTCCGAGCCGTTGCGGTCGGCCATCGCGAGCATCCGCTCCAGCGCCTGGGGGCCGAGGTAGTCGTCCGCGTCGCAGAAGAAGACGTACCTGCCGCGCGCGTGGGAAAGGCCGACGTTGCGCGGGCGCCCAGCGCCGCCGGAGGCCTCCTGCCGGACGACGCGGATCACCCCGCGGTGACAGGAGGCGTACAGGTCGAGCAGCGCGGCACCGCCGTCGGTGGAACCGTCGTCGACGACCACCACCTCCAGGGCGACCCGCTGGATCAGCAGCGAGGTCAGGCACCTGTCGAGATAGGGCCGGCAGTTGTGCAGGGGGACGATCACGGTGACGTCGACGTCGGACCGGATCGCCTCCTCCCTGGTGATGTCGCAGCCGCCCCGCCCCGTGCGGACTCGCTGAAGAGTCGTTACCGCCACCGCCGCGCCCCTCGTCGGTCACTTTCCGCTTATCTAGCGTCTCAGTATGTGACTAAGAGCCACTCGTGCGGAGCAAATCCACAGGGTTGCCTCCCCAACCCGCTCCCCGGGAAGGCCGAATTCGGAGAGAAACAGCTGGTTCGCCCATCATGGGCAGGAAGCCCGCTCCCCGGACGCCACCGCCCTCTGCCGCTCGGTCGGCCCGTGACCCCAAAGACACGCCGCACTCTCAAACCCCGCTGTCGGCCCGGTCGAGGTCGTCTCGATCGCGGTCGGCGCGCCCGCTCGGGGCCCGATCCGCCCCGAGCGCCCGAACCCGACGACGGCGCGGCAGCCAGGCGATGACGTACAGCACGAGCGCCACCACGATCAGCGCCCCGAGGAGGCGCAGGGGAAGGATGACGAAAGTCGCGCTCCGCTGGGATGTCCCGTTGGTCCCGGAGACCGACACCGTCGCATGACAGAGGCACATGAACGGCGGATCCGCCCATCTGACGGTGATGTCCCTGCTGTCTCCCCTGAGCAGGGTGAAGTCGGGAAACGGCACCTCGTACCCGTTCACCTCCACCTTCAGCGCACGGGTGCCGAGGAAGTCGCGGTGAACGGTCCCGAGATTGTCGACGGTGGTGGTGAAGTCGACGGGGCCGCCCGCCGAGAAGGCACCGGAGGTGCGCAGGTCGCCGATGCGCACGGACGTGTCGATCGGCCCCGGAACCGTGATGTAGATCGGCGTTCCGATCGCCCGGTTCAGCTTGATGTTGCCCCCACCGGCCCCTGCCGGGGCCACGAAGAGCAGGGCCACCTGGTGCTCGCCGTGCTCGGGCTCCAGCGGAGGGTCGATCAGTACGGTGACGCCCCGCTCCGCACCGGGGGCGAGACGGAAGCTCGCCGGCCTGACCTTGAGCCAGCCGGCGGCCGAGCGGGGTGCGTCACGCTCGAAGAGCATCTTCCCGGACCCGTCCATGGCGAAGCCCACCCTGTCGACGACCACGTCGACGGGCAACCGCCCCCTGTTCGCCACCTGGAACGACTGAGGCTCGTCGATCTCCTCCGGGGCGACGACCAGCCGTGGCGGGCTCACCGTCAGCGAGAAGTCCGGAGCCGCCCCCGGCGCCCCGGAAGCCCCCGGCCCCACCGTCGGCGTCACGCCCGCCACCATCAGGAACGCGACGATCACACGTCGAAGCCTTCCGGTCACCGCTCAGCCCCCTTCACGGGCGAACCGAACTCTCGCCGAGTGCCCGACGGGTGGGCCCGCAGGGTGCCGGCGACCGGCACGAAGGCCCTCAAGATCTTTTTTACACAGAGTAGTCATTTGATGACGTAAAGTGCAAGCCTTCGGGAGGCCGTGTCTCCGGCACCCGGCTCTTCCGATCACGCGTCAGGCCAGAAGCGCGCCGACCTCGAAAGAGCCCGGCATATCCCGCACGCCCCCTTCACCTCCACCCGAGAGCCGGCCTTTGGCGCTGAAAGGGGCGCTCACCCGGGATGCGGCGGGGCGGACAGGCAGATCAGGCGCCACCCCGGTCACCTGGGCTTCCCGGTCTTTTCGATCGCGATCATCTGGGGCCGAAACGCCCCCGCCGGAGGCTGCTCTTGGGTGAGGGGACGGGTAATCGACATAGTCACGGCGTGTTCAGGAAATTACCGCCCGGCCCGTTCAAACCACTTGCGGGCGTACTGCTGTTGTCGGTGGTGATTCTTGGCCTCAAGTGGATGAGCGGGGCAGACCCCTATGTGCGTGGACCGTTCTTCTGGGCGGCCTTGGTCACCGCGGTTCCGGGCATGGCTCTTGCACTGGCGGTGGCCGTGAAAAGCTTTCGCAGGGCCCGCAGGCATGAGTATGACGAGCGCGAGCCGGAGGAAGCGCCTGATGAGCCGCGTAACCGTCTGCTCATGTTCTCGGCGGCCATGCTCCTGGTGATGGCGACGGAGCTGTCGTTGATTCTCTCACTGCTCGCGGCCACGGACGGCGGGGACCCCCACACGACGGGGCCGCTCGACTGGGCCTTATGGGCGAGCCGGGGGCTGCTCTTCGTGTTGATTGTCGGGGTGATCACCTGGGGCGCGCGGAGAGGTATCCAGTGGTGAGAGCGAGCGCTGCCGAACCTAAGAATGCCGCAGGGAGCCCGCGGTCAGAGCACTTCACACACATGGCGGTTCTTAGAGAGAGAACAACCAGAACCCATAATTGATCCCGTGCGCAAACGAGCTCTCTTTTTTCTTCCTACGGTCATGTGTGGGATCGCAGCGGTACTCCTGAGCATGGAATCGATGGTTCGGGCGCACTACCAGGTGAGTCCGTACAAACCATGGAGCGTTCTGGGCCGGCTGGGGTTCACCGTCTTGATGCTCGCCATGGTCATGAACGTCGGCCTGGCTGTTCGGGCACTGCATACCGCGAATGCGAAGCGCGACCGACACGAGCCGGCGCAAGGGGATATGCCCGAAGCGCCGCGTAACGTTTGGGCGGCGGCAGGCCGCTGGTTGGCGCGGCACTGAGGTAGGGCACGGTGCGCCGTCACCGGCGCCCCCGTAGCGGAGGCGTACGGCAGGGCGCGCTCCAGCACACGCACCTGAAGGCGTGACCACTTGCCGTCCCGGCTGATCGTCGATCATGGGCTGCGCCGGGCCGCAAACGCCGGCCGAAGACCTGAACGTCGGTGACCGTCTCACCTTCGGGCAAGGGGGCACGGGCAGGCGGGCACGAGCAGCCATCGGGCACGGAAGATCATAAAGTTCCCCTGAACGGCGAAAGGCCAGGTCACCGGATATCGGTTGACCTGGCCTTTCACCTGCGAGCCGACGAGGGGAATCGAACCCCTGACCTACAGTTTACAAGACTGTCGCTCTGCCGATTGAGCTACGTCGGCATGGTCGCCAGACGATTGTAGTCGGCTCGAGCCTCACACGTCACCGAGGTATGCCGCGACGATTGCGAACCGTTAGGAACGACGCTTGCGGGCGACCTCGTAAAGGGCGATGCCGGCGGCGACGCCCGCGTTGAGGGACTCGGCCGCGGCGTGCATCGGAATGCGGACGACCAGGTCGCAGGACTCGCGGACCAGGCGGGACAGGCCCTTGCCCTCGGAGCCCACGACGACGACCAGCGGGCCGTCGAGGAGGTTGGCCTCGCCGATGTCGACCTTGCCCTCGCCGTCCAGGCCGATCACGAACAGGCCCGCCTCCCGGTACTCCCGCAGGGTGGCGGTGAGGTTGGCGGCACGGGCGACCGTCAGGGTGGCCAGCGTGCCCGCCGAGGTCTTCCAGGCACCACCGGTGACACCGGCCGAGCGGCGGGAGGGGACGACCAGGCCGTGGGCGCCGAAGGCGGTGGCCGAGCGGGCGATGGCACCCAGGTTGCGAGGGTCGGTGACCCCGTCGAGGGCGACGATCAGCGGCACCTCCGCGGCGTCCCGGGCGATCCGGACCAGATCGTCGGGGTGGGCGTAGTCGTACGCCGGGATCTGCAGGGCGATGCCCTGGTGGATCCCCCCCTCGGTGAGTCGGTCCAGCTTCTCCCGCCCGACCTCCAGCATCGCGATGCCGCGGTCGGCGGCGATGCGGACCGCCTCCTTGACGCGGTCGTCGTTGTCGATGCGCAGGGCCACGTAGAGCGTGCTGGCCGGGACTCCGGCCCGCAGCGCCTCGACCACGGGGTTGCGCCCGCCGATGTGCTCGGGCGCGTCGTCGCTCCGCCTCGGACGAGCCGAGGCACGCGGGGAGGCGGACCTGCCGGTCTTCTCCTCGCGCTCGATCCGCTCGGCGCGCGCCTTGTCCTTGTGCCAGTGCCGCATGTGCGCCGGCGGGGTGGCCCCCCTGCCCTCCAGGCCTCGGCGGACGTTGCCGCCGGTGCCCTTGGTCGGACTCTTCTTCTTCGCGGGTCGCCCGGACCCTTTACCCCCACCAGCCATGGTCTATAGCGTACGGCCTGGTTTTACCGCGAGAGTTCCCAGCGAGTGCCCTGGGGGGTGTCCTCGACGTGGATCCCGGCCCGGGAAAGCTGGTCACGGATGCCGTCGGCCGCCGAGAAGTCCCTGCGTACCCGCGCCGCCTGCCGCTGCTCCAGGGCGACGGCGACCAGCGCGTCGACGGTCGCCCGCATGCCGGTCTCGCCGCCTGTGGAGCGCCACTGCTCCGAGCGCGGGTCGAGGCCGAGGACGTCGAGCATATTCTGCGTCTCGGCGAGCAGCCTGGCGACCTGCTCCTTGTTGCCCTGGGCCAGCGCGACGTTGCCCTCGCGGACCACCTCGTGCACCACGGCGAGCGCCTGGGGGGTGCCCAGGTCGTCGTCGAGAGCCTCGGAGAAGGCCACCGGGAGCGGCGCGTGCGCGTCGACGTCGTGGATGACCTCGGCCGCGCGGGTGACGAAGCCCTCGATGCGCTGGTAGGCCGTGGCGGCCTCGAAGAGCGCCTCCTCGGAGTATTCGATCGAGGAACGGTAGTGCGGGGCCGCCAGGTAGTAGCGGAGCTCGACCGGGCGGACCTTCTTGGTGACCTCGGGGATCAGCAGGGAGTTACCGAGCGACTTGCTCATCTTCTCCGCGCCGATCTTGAGCATGCCGTTGTGCATCCAGTAGCGGGCGAAGCCGTCGCCCGCCGCCTGGGACTGGGTCAGCTCGTTCTCGTGGTGCGGGAAGATCAGGTCGACGCCGCCACCGTGGATGTCGAAGGTCGAACCGAGATACTTCGTCGCCATGGCCGAGCACTCCAGGTGCCAGCCGGGGCGGCCTCGGCCCCACGGGGTCGGCCAGGTCGGCTCGCCGGGCTTCTCGCCCTTCCAGAGCGCGAAGTCACGCGGGTCGCGCTTGCAGGAGTCGGTCTCGGTGTCACCCGCGGCCCGCATGTTCTGAAGCTTCTGGTTGGAGAGCGATCCGTACCGGTCGGCGTAGGACATGACGTCGAAGTAGACGTCGCCACCGGAGGCATAGGCGTGGCCGGCGGCGATCAGCCGGTCCATCAGCTCGATCATCTCGGGCACATGGCCGGTGGCCCGTGGCTCGACGGTCGGGGGCAGGCAACCCAGCACCTCGTAGGCCCAGGTGAAGGCCCTCTGGTTACGCTCGGCGACGGCGAACCACGGCACGTTCTCCGCCGCCGCGACCCTGATGATCTTGTCATCGATGTCGGTGACGTTGCGGCAGAAGGTCACCTCGTAGCCCGACCTGATCATCCAGCGGCGGAGCACGTCGAAGTTGACGCCCGAGCGGATGTGCCCGATGTGCGGGGGAGCCTGCACGGTGGCACCACACAGGTAGATCGAGGCCCGGCCGGGTTCGACCGGGACGAATTCGCGGACGGTGCGTACGCTGGTGTCGTATAGCTGCAGGCTCACGAGGGCAAGGCTAATACCTCACCTCCCCTCACAAGCCAGGTTGCGGGACGTTGAAGACACCCACTAGAGGATTTTCTGACCATTAGCGGCGAATGTCCCTCAGCCAGTCCGTGAAAGAGCACCGGGTAGAAGACATACCCGGAAGCGATACGGACGATCATGCCGGGTGTCGATTCTGTAGGCTCGAAGAGCCATGGACGCCAAATCCCCCGCGGCGGCAGACCCGCTCTCCCGCCCGTCCCCGCCCCTGACCGCCGCCGCCGAACCGAGCAGGACAGTCCTCGCCCTGCGCCGTGCCGGAATCGCCGTCGCCGGAGTCGGCGTGGCCGCCCTCACCGCCGCGGCCTGCGTGCTCTCCTTCGAGGACCTGCGCGCCCTCGCCCTGGCCGGCAGGGCGCCCGCCGACCTCGCGTATCTCTACCCCGCCGCCTTCGACGCACTGCTCGTCGTCACGATGATCGGCGTGCTGCTGCTGAGGGGCGGGTGGTGGCCGGTACGGCTGCAGGCGGGGGTGGTCCTGACGCTGTTGTTCGCCGGCGCGGCCGCCGCCGAGGTGGCCACCGCCATACACTGTGCGTTTCGCATATACGAGTGGTTTAGTTTGTAACTAGTGGTTTCTCGGG
>NZ_JBEXUE010000256.1:0-14470 GCF_040614275.1 Streptosporangium sp. NPDC006013 | reverse complement strand
TCTCCCCTGGTCGGCGCCGCGCCGAAGGCCCCGTTGTCGTAGAAGGAGCGCCCGTCCTCGATCACGTGTTTGGACCGGTCGGGCGTGACCGAGCAGGCCACCGAGAGGCTCTCCACCCGCGAGGGGAACTTCAGCATCCAGGCGGTCTTGTCCTGCGCGTACGTGGTCCTGACACACCGGTCGTCGGCCGCCGTGGCCAGGTCGCCCTTGTCGTCGACCTGGGTGGCGAGGCCCGTGGCGGGGTCGTAGGAGGTCACGGTCTCGGTCTCCCGCCACTTCCCTCCGTCCATGGCGGTCCAGGTGTGGCTCTTGGCGACGTCCGTCAGGTTGGCGGTGACCGTCCCCCAGCTCCTGGTACGGCTGGCGGTCTGCTGCCGCCACGGGGTGTTGACCGTCTTGACGGCCACCGCGCCGCCGACCCCCTCGTACTCCGTCCTCTTCAGCTCGAAGCCCTGCAGCGCCTCGTGGTCGACGTGCTCGCCACCCTCGCCGTCGGCGACGGAGACCTTCCTGGTCCCGCCGTCGGCGTTGAGCCGGTCACCGTCCATGCCCCTCAGGAACAGGCGTTCGTTCTGGGAGCGCAGGTCGTTCCATCCTCCCGTCTTGACCCGCACCCGGCCGTAGCCGCGCCACTGCGACCAGGTCTTGTACTTCTCCTTGGTCATGCCGTCGTCATCGTCGTAGTGCCAGGCGGCACCGTCGAGATACTCGTAGGCGGTGAGCATGTCCGGCGCCTTGCCGGTCCTGTCACTCTGCACGACCTGGGTGACCACGTACTTGTGGAACCAGTCCCGGATCGGGTCGGCATAGCCGGCCGGTGTCCACTTGACCGGGAAGCAGCGCCGGGTGTTGGTCTCCGGCGTCGGCAGCGAGGACAGCGTGCAGTCGGCGTCGGAGTAGTTGACGTCGATCTGGCCGCCGGACTCGTCGTAGATCGCCCCGACCCTGTACTTGATGAACGGCGCGATGTCATCGCCCAGTTTGTCCACCCGGTTGGGCAGCTGGACGTGGTTGAACGTCACCGGGGGCAGCGTGACGGCCGGGGACGCCGCGTGGCCGGTGTGCTGGATCGACTTGACCAGCAGGGCCCTGTCGATGTCGGCGTCGCCCCACAGGTGGTCCAGTTTCCAGGAGTCGATGTCCCGGTAGGCTCCGTCGGCCTTCAGCACCTGGGTGGTGACCTTGGTCAGCCGCTTGCGCGACCAGAAGGTGGGCGCCAGCGTGCCGTGGGTGCCCTTGCACTCGGTGCCGGCGGCGCAGTTCAGGTCCCAGGGCACGTCCGGCCACCTGGTCGGGTTGTCACCGATCTTGTCCGTCGCGCAGTCGGCGGCGGTCGCCGACAGGCAGCGCTCCGAGACGCCGAAGACCACCCGGGCCGACGGCTTCGCCGAGAACAGGGTGCCGGCGCGCTGGCCGTAGTCGATCCGGTCCAGCCAGCCGCCCCGCACGTAGGGGGTGTCGTCGGCGGGCTTGAGGTTGCGGCCGTAGTGGTTGCCCTCCTGCGTGTAGAAGTAGGAGATGGCGTTGCCCCGCGGGTCCACGACGTAGTCGAGGTTCCACCGGTAGGCCTGCTGGCACCAGGAGGTGGCGAACGTGGAGCCGTGGCAGGGCTCGCCGTCGTCGTCGCCGAAGACCGGGTGGGTCCACGTCGACTTCGTCTCCTCCTTGCCGGTGCTCCAGCCGGGCAGGCGGTTCAGGCCGAAGAAGTACTGCACGCCCTCGGTGGTGGTCAGCTTCCAGTACTCGCCGTCGTTGTCGCCGTTGGCCTTCCCGGTGTCCTTGACCCGCTCGATGCGCGTGCCGTCGTCGTTCTTCATCCGCCAGGTGCCGTCCGCGGCCTGGACCAGCTCGCCGCCCTTGCCGTTCCAGCTGAGCGTGGCGTTCTCGTAGGCCCAGCACTGGTCGCCCGGCGGAGTGCCCCACTCGTCCTTGGGAGCGCCGTCGTCGGCACACGGCTTGTAACCGCGCTGGATGTAGCCGGGCCAGTAGTCGAAGCCCTCTCCCACCCAGGACGGCTGGTTGTTGGTGTTGGACGTGCGGCCGTCCATCGCGCCCGAGGAGTAGCCGATCTCCACCTTGGGCGCGAGCTCGCCGGGGACGGGGGGCACCCGCATCGGGTACGACCAGGCGAAGTCGCCCGACTGCTCGGAGACCGCCCAGGTCGACGAGGCCGACAGCGCCGTCGCCTTGTAGTCGCCCTTGTCACTGGACTCCCCCGCCACCGCGGCGAGCACCGTCGCCTGCGGTGCGGCCGTCACCTCGGCCGACAGCGTTCTCGCCTCGGTGTCGTTGCGCGAGGGGACCTCGGTGCCGGTACGGCACTCCGGCGCGTCAGGGGTGGTCAGCGCGCAGGCCGGCAGCCGGACCAGGCGCAGGCGGCTGCCGTAGGACCCGCCGAAACTCCCGGCGAACCCGGAGTAGTCCAGCTCGACGCCGACCTGGCCGGTCCCGAGGCCGCCCACGGTCAGCACGACCCCGTCCACGCCGGCGCGCCGCGCCGCCGCCCGTTCCAGGACCTGGACTTTCACCTCTTCCACGGGGGGCGCCGCCCCCCTGGCCCGTGACTGGGGAGCGCGTACCCGGACCGGCAGGTTCCCGGCACGGACCGCCTCCCCGCTCGCCGGTATCCTCGCCTCGGTCACGCCCGGCTCCGGCCAGCCCTTCGGGGCCGGGTCGGGCTCGGCCGCTGCGGGGTCGGGCTTGCGCGGTCTCACCGTCTCCGCCCTGCCGGGTACCACGCGCTCGGCGCTCTCGACCTCGGGACGCTCTCCGTCCGGCCCGACCGCGGCGTGCGCCGGCGGCGCCACCAGCAGGCCCGCGGCGGTGACCAGTGCCGTGAACACGGCCAGCCATCGCCGGGTACCCGATTCGTATAACCCCTTCATGAACATCCTCCGCACAGGCGCAGGCCACCGGCCGCCGCACGCGGCGGCCGGGGCACCTCAGGAAATGGGGGTGGAAGGGGGATCGCGAACCGTGGCCCGCGCCCCCCTTCTCAGGTCAGGGGCCGGTCTCGGTGTCGAGCTCGTTGCCCGCGGCCAGCATCTGGATCTGCTCCTGTGTGGCGACCCCCTGGAAGGCCCACACGTCGTCGATCACGCCGGGCCAGTACTCGCCCCAGGCGCCGTCGCCCTTGGTCCGGCCGAGCTGCAACCCCTTCGTGGCGTTGAAACCCAGCACGTTGAACCGCCAGGACACCTGCTCCTCGGTCTGCTCCAGCTCCCCGTTGACGTAGAGCCGCATCTCGTCCTGGAGTGCGTCGTAGGCGATCGCCACGTGGTCCCACTCGAAGCTGGACTGGAAGGCCGAGTGCTCCGTGGTGGGGCGCGCGGCTCCCGTGGCGTCGGAGTCCGGCATCTCGATCTGGTAGCCGCCCGCGTTGGCCGGGTCCGCCGGGTCCGGCCGGTAGCGGAGGGTGAAGGCGCTGTTGACCGCGCCCTCCTGGCTGAAGACCGCCGCCGTCCGGCCGGGACGGCCCGCGCTGGTCACCCAGCCGGCGACGGTGAAGCTGTCGTCCGTGCGCACCACGGGGCCGGCGCTGGCCGCGTAGTCACCGTCGCCGTCCAGGACCAGTGCGCCCGGCGGGGTGCCGACCCAGCCCGCGCCCTGGTCGATGCGGGCGTTGCCGTACAGGGTGACGTGACGGCCCGCGGTGCCGTCGTCGGCCGCGATGGTCAGCGGGGAACCCGAGGCCAGCGTGGCGATCTCGGAGTCGGTGACGACCTGGTCGAAGATCCGCAGGTCGTCGATCTCACCGGGGAAGAACGATCCCGCCGCGCCGTCGTAGGAACCCGCGCCGAGCTGCACCGGCCCGGTGGCGTTCCACGGCGTGGTGAACGCCGTGGTCGAGGCCAGCTTGCCGTTGACGTAGAGCCTGATCTGCTTGGTGGCCGCGTCATAGGTTCCGGTCAGGTGCGTCCACACCCCACCCTGTGGCACCGAGGTGGACTGCGCCCGGATGATCGTGGCGGAGGCGTTGTTCGCGCTGAACCGGTTGAAGATCCACCGATCGTAGGAGGAGGAGTAGTACAGCTCGAACGCCGGTTTCACCGTCGCGGTCTGGGTGGCGATGATCCCCGCATGGGTGGGTTTGGTGGCGGGGAGCCTCGCCCAGGCCGACACCGAGAAGCTCTTGGTGGTGTCGAGCACGGCTCCGGTGGTCTTCAGGTACCCGGTCGTGCCGTTGAGGGTGACGGCCTTGCCGGACTTCCCGGTCGTGCCGAAGGTGACGGTGCCGACCTTGCTCGCGGGGTGGACGCCGCCCGCCTCCTCGGCCCGGGTCGCGCCCGCCGCCTCGTCCAGCTTCCAGTACGCCTTGCTCGCCCGGACCGCCGAGGCCGAGTCGTTCAGCTTCCAGCGGGCGTTCACCACCGGGTGCTGGCTGAAGAGGTTGCCGACCTCCTCCGGGGTGACGATCCGGTCGAAGATCCGCAGATCGTCGATCTCACCGGGGAAGAACGACCCGGCCACGCCGTCGTAGGAACCCGCGCCGAGCTGCACCGGCCCGGTGGCGTTCCACGGCGTGGTGAACGCCGTGGTCGAGGCCAGCTTGCCGTTGACGTAGAGCCTGATGTGCTTGGCGACCGAGTCGTACACGCCGACCAGGTGCGCCCACTCCCCGCCCTGTGGCGCGGAGGTGGACTGCGCCCGGGCGAGCGTGGCGGTGGCGTTGTTCGCGCTGAACCGGTTGAAGATCCACCGATCGTAGGAGGAGGAGTAGTACAGCTCGAACGCCGGTTTCACCGTCGCGGTCTGGGTGGCGATGATCCCCGCGTGGGTGGGTTTGACCTCCGGGAGCCGCGCCCACGCCGACACCGCGAAGCTCGTGGTGGTGTTCACCACCGGGGCGGTGGTCCTGGCGTACCCGTTGACGCCGTTGAACTGCGCGGCGCTCTTCGAGACGCCGTCCACGCCCAGCGTGACGCCACCGGTGACGGTGGCGGGGAAGGTTCCCCCGATGTCCGTGACCTGCGGGGAGTCGATGGGCTCGTCCAGCGGCCATTCGGCCTTCGCCGGTGCTCCGGCCTTGACCCTGAAGGCGTGGCGGCCGATCTCGCTGGCGTTGCCGGCCGCGTCGAAGGCCTGGACCGTGATGTAGTTCAGCCCCGCGTGCTCGGGCGCGATGTCGATCGTCACCGGCCCGCCGTTGGTGCTGGGCTTGCGCTCGTTGGCCTGCGTGGGGTTGCCGTTGATCCCGAACCAGTACTTGACGACGTCGGTGGAGGCGGAGTCGGCGGTGAAGGCTCCGTAGCGGCCCACCCCGTCGTACCACGGGTCGAGCTCGTTCTCCGGGTCCGACGCGGGATAGGCGGTCGAGGTCAGCACCGGAGCGGCCGGCACGCTCTTGTCATAGGTGTAGTAGCAGCCGGTCGCGTCGCCCGCGTAGCTCCACGGGCTGTACTGGTAGCCGTCCCAGGTGCGTACGGACCAGCCGATCGTCTTCTTCTCGGGGATCGTCGAGGGCATCTTGACCTGGAACGTCGATCCCGTGGTCTTGGGGCCGATCCTGCCGGAGGTCCACTTCGTCGCGCCGTCCCAGCTGGCCTGGAACTCGGCGTACACCTTCTTGGCGTCGGCGGAGTCGGAGTCGTGCAGCACCGCCGACAGCGTCGGGGGCACCCGCACCGCCGGGGCCGGGGAGTAGACGCACTTGCCTCCCGGGTCCATCGTCAGGTTGGCCATCTTCGGCTGAGGCGGCGGGGTGTTGTAGTTGACCCGGAGCCAGGCGTCGTCGGCGAACCGCTTCCATCCGTACGGGTCGGTCTCGTACCCGGCCTTGAGGCCGAACGTGGTGGTCGACCACTTGCCCGCCGCGGCGTCCTTGACCGCCGCGGTCGCGTTGAACTCCACGTCGCCACCCGGGCAACTGGAGGACCAGCCCTTCGCCACGTCCCGGGTGTCGAGGTGTTCGAGCCAGTTGTCCTTGGTGGAGTTCCAGGTCGAGCCCTCGACGAACCCCTTGGTCCGCCAGAGCTGCACGGTGCGGCCGTCGCAGGAGTAGGACCAGGTCTCCTTGGCGACGAACTCCGCGGAGATGATGTACTTGCCCGCGTAGGCGCTGGTGGGCATCCGGTAGAAGATGCGCTTCACGTCCGAGGGCGCGCACTTGGAGTCGCCCGAGCAGTAGCCCATGCCGGAGTCGGCCTTGCCGCCGAACTTGTAGTACGACGTGCTCGGGTAGGTGCGGGAGACGTATCCCCAGGCAGAGGCCTTGACCGTCTTCCACACCGGGTCGATGTAGACGGGAAAGCGCGTGTCGGGAGCCGTCAGCAGCGCGGCCTCGGGAGTGAGGGTGAGTGATCCGTCCTCGACGGCGGCTCCGACGTCGGCCACCTTCGAGGTCGGTGCGGGGCCCCTGGCGAGGTCCTCCTGCGGCTCGGCCGCCGCGCGCCTCTCCGTCCCGGCCGACGCGGTCCCGGCCTGCGTGCCGGAGTCCCACATGATCGCCGACGGGGCCTCGAAGACCGCGCCTCCTCCCCCGGTGTCGACGGCTCGCAGTTGCCCGTCCGTCTCCGCGCGCACCGCCAGCTCGGTCCCGCCCAGGTCGAAGCCGAGCCGGGCGAGGGCTCCGTTCTCCGCCGCCTCCCTGGTCTTGACGACGAGCGTGTGCGCGAACCCGTCGGTGTCGGCCCGGACGACCAGGTCGACGTCCTTGAGCACCGACCGGTAGACGGCCGAGTCGCCCTGCAGTTCAGGTTCCGGCAGTTTCCCCGGCCACTTCAGCGACATCTCCCGGCCGGCGCGAGCCATCCGCACCATGGGCTCGTCCCCTCCACCGGAGAGGGTCAGATCGACGGTGGAGGCCCGGGGCCCGATGGACCCGTCGGGCCTGCGGATCAGGGTGACGTCCGGCGCCACCCAGGAGCTGTCCTGCCGGACCCTGACCGGGCGCAGGTGCTCCACCGCGGTGAAGGAACCGTCGGGGTTGGCGAAGACCTCCCTGCTCTCCCCCCGCTTGGCGAGGATCTCCGTGCTGCGGCCCGTCTCGCGGGCGATCCTGCCGGCCTGCTCATCTGTCGGAGCCACCGGCTCCGCCGAGGACGCGACCGCCCTCGGAGCCCCTTCATGGACATCGATCGCGACCGTTAACCCCGTAGCGATAACCCCGACGGCCAGTACGGCCGCCAGGCCCCGTAACGTTGACATGCGCCTCACCAGAAAAAGGGATGACGGCAGCCCAAAGCTGTGTCACCTGGTAGAAAAGGGGCAAATCAGCGCTGATGATCACCATGTAAAACCGGGTGACGCTCGATGTCAACGATCTTTTTGCGATCCATACGCGCATGCTTGCGGCTCTCGGTAAGCGATTTCCACAACTTCCCAGGTGGGTGCGTTCCATAACTTTCCGGGCGCGCGAGAAGAATGCCCCGGTTCTCTGGCCGGACGTCGACCGGAGAACCGCGGCGCGCCCCGGACCTCTTGGCACGGGGAACGGAGGCGCTTCGCTAGATCCCCTTCAGCTCCACCGTGGTGATCTCCGAGACGTCGGTTCCGGTGGCGGTGTCCCAGCGGACCGAGGTGGGGGCGGTGTCCAGGGACAGCACCGCCACCGCGTTGGAGAACCAGGGGCCGTTGGTGATCCGCCACCTGAAGGGCGCCTTGGGGATCTTGACCAGGCGGGAGAGCGAGCGTCCGATCAGGCTGGCGACACCGAACTGGGCGACGATGTTGGCCAGGCGGAGCGTGCGGCTCAGCGGGTTACGGATCGGCGAGCAGACCAGCTGGTAGATGGGGAGCCCGTGCGCCTTCGAGACATAGGAGTAGTGCACGTCTCCGGAGAGTATGATCACCGGCCTGCCCAGCCCTGCCAGCAGCCTGGACAGGTCCTCGAAGGAGCGCCGGAAGGCCGCCCAGTGCTCCAGGTCCAGCCCCTGGCGCAGCGCCTCCGACCAGCGGGCCACCCTGGCGCCCCAGGCCCCCTGCGCCAGCGCCTCGTTCCAGTTCTGGATGTGGTGGATGCCCGCGGGAAGCAGGAACGGCACCGAGGAGCCGATCACGTAGCGCTTCGCGCCGTCCCGCTGGAGCTGCTCGGTGAGCCACTCCCACTCCACCGGGTCGATCATGCGCCGGTCTTTCGGGGTGAGCCGGCGGGAGCAACGGGAGTCCAGCATGATCAGGCGGGTGTCGCCGAGGTCGCGGGCGTAGCTCCACCGGCTGTCGGCGGGTACGTCGTAGGCGTGCTCGGCGAACGCGTCGAGCACCTCCCCGCCGTCCCCCTCGGCCGCGTACACCTTGCTGAGCAGTTCGTCGGCGGCGCGCTCCGCCGGCGACAGGTTGCCCAGATGCTGGTAGACCCAGTAGGCGCCGATCCCGGAGATCACCCGGTGCCGCCACCACGGGACGTGCTCCATCTGCTCGCGCCAGGTGCTGGAGGTGTTGAAGTCGTCGCGCAGGTCGTGGTCATCGAAGATCATCGCGGTGGGCACCGTGGAGAGGATCCAGCGGATCTCCGGGTCGGTCCACGCCAGGCGGTACAGCTCGGCGTACTCCTCGAAGTCGGCGATCTCCTTCTTCGGCTCGCTGTCCCTGCGGTTTCCGATGAACTCCAGCATCTCGGCGGAGGGCTCGTCGGCGTAGACCTGGTCGCCGAGGAGCAGCAGCAGGTCGGGCCAGCGGTCCTCGGGCGCCTCCATCAGGGTGCAGCCGTACGCGCGCAGCATGTCCACCCCATGGGAGATCGTGTGCAGGGGGTCGTGCGGCACGCTGGTCCGGCAGGAGCCGAACATCACCCGGTCCGGCCCGTCGGGGCCGAGCAGGCGGATACGGCTGGGCGGCTGGTCGGGCAGCGGCCACACGGTCTCGGTGTCCAGGCGCACCTGGTAGGTCCCGCCGCCCGCCACGTCCACGATCGCGTAGTGGTGACCGTGCACCGTGAACGTCCTGGCCTGCGAGCTCACGCCACCGACCTCGACCGTCACCTCGCACGGCTCGCTCGTCTCCAGCCATACCGACGCGCTCGTCTCGTCGACGTAACGCAACATCGGTCCGACCACAAGTTCCGGCACGTTCATCCCCTCAGTCACCGCACGACGGCAGGAATCCTTTACCGGAGCCCACCAGATCCGTACCTTCCTCCCAGATTGCCCAGAGACGCGGACAGATAACAATGCACCATCCGGTCGCGGTGGCGCGACCAGGCCTCGGAGCGGTCACGAGAACGAAACACTGCCCGTCCCCGCAGGCAAAAAAGCGCACCTACTCTGATCGTGACCAGCTGCCCCGGGCGGAGCAAAGGCGCCCCGCTCACCGTACGGAGGTTTCCCTTGAGGACGCTCACGGTGCCGTCGACGACGCCGGCCACCACCGCTCCCGTCAGCCCTGGCCGTCAGGCCCTCGACACCGCGCTCTTCCAGCTCGACCAGGCGGCCGACCGGCTGGACCTGGACGACAGCCTGCGCGCCATGCTCGCCACTCCCCGCCGCTCACTCACCGTGTCGGTTCCGGTCCGCCGCGAGGACGGCCGGATGGACGTCGTGCAGGGTTTCCGGGTGCAGCACAACATCACCCGTGGCCCGGCGAAGGGCGGCATCCGTTTCCACCCCCGCACCGACGTCCACGAGGTCACCGCGCTGGCCATGGGGATGACGTGGAAGTGCGCGCTGGCCGGCATCCCGTACGGGGGCGCCCAGGGCGGCGTCTCGGTGGACCCCGCCTCGCTGAGCACCCTGGAGCTGGAGCGGGTCACCCGCCGCTACGTCAACGAGGTGCTGCCGATCGTCGGCCCCGAGCGGGACGTCCCGGCCCCCGAGGTCGGCGCCGACAGGCGGACCATGGCCTGGATCGTGGACACCTACTCGGTGAACGCGGGCTACCCGGTGCCCGGCGTGATGACCGGCGGATCGACCTCCGGCGGCGCGCCGGAGCGGGCCGAGGCCACCGCACGCGGCGTGCGGTTCGCCACGCTCAGGGCCATCTGCGGCTCCCCCGAGGGCCGTACCGTCGCGATCCAGGGCTTCGGCAAGGTCGGCGCCCCCGCCGCGCGCCACCTCGCCGACGCGGGCGCTCTCGTGGTCGCGGTCTCCGACAGCACCGGGGCCGTGGTCAACCGTTCGGGCCTGGACGTCGACCGCCTGCGGGCGTGGTCGAAGGAGACCGGTGGAGTGCGCGGCTACCGCGAGGCGGACCCGCTGTCCCACGACGACCTGCTGGAACTCGATGTGGACGTGCTCGTTCCCGCGGCCCTGGAGGGGGCGATCACCGAGCAGAACGCCCCCCGGATCAGAGCCGGCCTGATCGTGGAGGGTGCCAGCTGCCCCACCACGCCCGGGGCGGACCGCGTCCTCGCCGACGCGGGCATCACGGTGGTCCCCGACATCCTGGCCAACGCGGGCGGTGTGATCGTCTCCTACCTGGAGTGGCTGCAGGAGGCGCAGGCGCGTTCCTGGAGCGCGCGCGAGGTGGACGCGAGGCTCCGCGGCCTCGTGGAGAACGCGTTCGACACGGTCGCGGCGGTCTCGGCCGAGTGCGGGATCACCCTGCGCCAGGCCGCCCACGTGATCGGCGTCGGCCGGGTCGCCGAGGCGCACCGCTCGCGCGGGCTCTGATCCTGAAACCGTATCCCGTCACGCGCTACCGGGCCGCGGCGGCGACGATTTCCTCACAGATCGCATGGGTGGCCAGGGCGTCGGCGGCGTCGACGACGATGCCGGAGCGGACCGCGTCGAGGAACTCCAGGCAGACCTGCTCGATGCCCCGCTGCCGGGAGACCGGGGTCCAGTCGCCCCGCCTGGTCAGGGTCTCGGCGCCGGCGTGGTCGGTCACATCGGCCATGTTGACCACCCGGCGCTTGGCGCCGCCGCCCATGACCTCCACGCTCTCCTCCGCCAGGCCGCCCACCCTGTTCATGATCCCGAAGGCGGTGAAGCCGTCCCCGGAGAGCTCCAGCGTCACGTGCTCCAGCAGTCCCGCCCTGACCCGGGTGCGGACGACGGTGTGCTCGACCTCGCCCGGCACCAGGAACCTGAGCGTGTCCACGACGTGAATGAAATCGTCGTAGACGACGGCCCGCGGGTTCTCCGGATGGCGCGCACGGTGCTTCTGCATCACCACCAGATCGCGGGGAAGATCGCGCAGAGCGGCGTAGGACGGCGCCCTACGGCGGTTGAAACCGACGAGCAGCGACCGCTCGCTCTCCCGCGCCAGCCGCACCAGGCGCTCGGCCTCGGCGAGGGTGTAGGCGATCGGCTTGTCCAGGTAGACGTGGACGCCGGCCCGCAGCAGCGGCTCGACGACCTTCACGTGCGCCTCCGTCGCGACATGCACGAAGGCCGCCTCGACCCCCGCGCCGAGCACCTCGTCCACCGAGGAGAGCCGGCGTTCGACCCGGTAGGCGTCACCGAGGCGGTCGAGCGTGGCACGGTCGCGGGTGCACAGGTGCAGGTCCAGGCCGGGGGTCGCGCCGAGGACGGGCAGGTAGGCCTTCTGCGCGATGTCCCCGAGGCCGATGACAGCGATCTTCATGCTGAGAGCCTACGACGCGCGCTTTTCCGGCGCGTACGTCGCGCCCCCCCGGGCCGGCGCACCCGCCGTACGGCGTCCGACCGGTCCCTACGCCGCCGCGGCCAGACGGTCGCGCCACCACGCGATCGTCGCGGCCAGCGCCTCGTCCATCGGGGTCGGCGCGATGCCGAAGGCCTCCTGGAAGTCATCCGAGTCCAGGACGAAGGGCCGGACGAACTGGTAGCGCAGCTCCTCCATCTCGCCGAGCATCGGGGAGAAGGTCCCGGCGGCGCGTAGCAGCCAGTGCGGCATGGCCTTGACCCCCGGGTCGGGGATTCCGGCGAGCGCGCACAGCCGCGCGGCGACCTCGCGCACCGTCATCGGCTCGTTCGTCGGGATGTGCCAGGCTCGGCCCCAGGCGCGCTCGCCCTCTCCCGCCGCGACCAGGGCCCGCGCGACATCGGGCACGTAGGTCCAGCTGTGCGGCTGTGCGGGGTCGCCGACGACGCGAACGGTCCTGCCCGCCAGCAGCTTGGGCACGAGCCTCTCCCCCAGGTGCGACTGGTCCAGGCAGCCGGGACCGAAGAAGTCGGATCCGCGTACCTCGGTCACCCGGACCCGGCCCGCCTCGTGCGCGGCCAGGGCCTCCTGCCACAGCCGGACCCGTATCTCGCCCTTGGCGCTGGGCGGGGTCAGCGGGTCACTCTCCCGCATCGGCCTGGTGGGAGCGGCGTAGACGTAGAGGTTGCCGAGGATGACGTATCCGGCGCCGGTGTCCTCGGCGGCTCCCAGCAGCGACGCGGCGAGCGGCGGCCAGTCCCGCGCCCACCGGTGGTAGGGCGGGTTGACGCAGTTGTAGAGGACGGCGGCGCCCCTGGTCAGGGCGGTCAGCTCCGTGCGGTCGCCCGCGTCGGCGGCGACCCTGCGGATGCCCGGCAGCTCGGGTCCCGAGCCCGAGCGGCTGACCAGGACCACCTCGTGTCCCTGCCCGGCCAGCAACCGGGCGACCTCGGAGCCGACCTGACCGGCTCCCGCGATGACGTGCTTGGCCATGATGGTTCTTCCTTCACTGGTTCCAGAGGAGCCGCAGCGCGGCATTGACGACGAAGAGTGCGGCGAAGGCGATCCCGGGGACGACACGGCCGGCCATGACCAGCGCCGCGGCGCCGCCGCCGAACCAGAGCATCTCCAGGACGGCGCGGGCGAGACCGGTGAGCGGGATCGTCGCGCCGTTGGCCGCGCCGAAGATCGCCCAGGCCACGATGAACAGCGCGGGGCCGCCGAGGCCGAGGAGCAGCTTCACCGGCCAGTTCGAACCGGTGACGAAACCCCAGTAACCGACCGAGGCCAGCACGCCCAGCTCCAGCAGGAACATGACGAGCAGGTTGGTGTTCTTAGCCAGGGAGATCATGGGGGCTCCTAAGAGATTGCCGCTCCGTTCTGAGAGCAATGCTCTCGTTAAAGAGCGTTGTTCGTCAAGAGCAGTGCTCTCGTTTCTTTTCAGTGCTCTGATATGGTCGGGGCATGAGTTCGAGCCTCACCGCACGCGAAAGGGTCAGGGCCGAGCTGACCCGCGAGATCGCCGACGTCGCCCGCAGGCAGCTGGCCGTCGACGGCGCGAGCGGCCTGTCCCTGCGCGCGGTCGCCCGCGAGATGGGCATGGCCTCCTCCGCGATCTACCGCTACTTCCCCTCCAAGGACGACCTGCTCACGGCCCTGATCATCGACGGCTACAACGCCCTCGGCGAGGCCGTGGAGAACGCCGACGCGGCCGTCCCGCACACCGACCACGCGGGCAGGTGGATGGCGGTCTGCCACGCCGTACGGGACTGGGCACTGGCCCACCCGCACGAGTACGCCCTGCTGTACGGCTCCCCCGTCCCCGGCTACCAGGCTCCGCAGGACACCGTCCCCGCCGCGATCCGCGACACCGTCGTCTACGGCCGGATCGTCTCCGACGCCCACCGGGCCGGAACCCTGAACCCGCCAGGCGATCACCCGCCCGTCCCGCCGTCCTTCCGCGAGGACGCCGCACGGCTGCGCGAGCTGATACCCGACGTCCCCGACGACGTGATCGTCCGCAGCCTGATCACCTGGACCGGCCTGTTCGGCTGGATCAGCTTCGAGTTGTTCGGCCAGTTCAACAACGCGATCCTGGAGCGCGCCGCGGCCTTCGACCACACCATGCGCTGCCAGGCCCGCACCCTCGGCCTGCCCGCCTGACACGTCACGACTTAGCGGCGATCGGTAACGGTTGCCGCTGATCATTCTCCCGACTCCCGTCGCGCCGGTTACCCCCGCCGCCACTATCTCTCACTGTCGAACCGGCAGCCGGGACCGGACAGGCGAAAGCGCCGAAAGCGCGTTCGACGGACCGGCGGCAGGTCTTCCCGCTACCGTCGCGTCCATGACTTCAGGCGGGTCGCCGGTGTTGCCGGTTGATCAGTATGTGGCCTCACTCGCGCGCAAATGGATGGGCGCCGGAGCGATCCTGCGGGACGAGTCGGGCTCGGTGCTGCTGGTGAAGCCGACCTACAAGCCGACCTGGGAGGTTCCCGGCGGGGCGATCGAGGCCGACGAGTCCCCGCAGGCCGCCTGCCGAAGGGAGGTGGCCGAGGAACTCGGTCTGGACCGTCCGGTGGGACGGCTGCTGGCGGTGGACTGGATACCCTCCCGGCCCAAGTGGCCCGATGGGTTGGCCATCGTGTACGACGGCGGAGTCCTCACCCCGGACGAGATCTCCGCGATCCGGGTGCCGGAAGAGGAACTGGCCGGGTGGGCGTTCGTCGCACCGGCGCAGGTGGAATCGCTGGCGCACCCGCGACTGGCCCGGCGGGTCGCCGCCTGTGTGCGAGCACTGGAGACCGGGACGACGGCATCCCTGGAGAACGGCAGCCCGACCGATTGAGATGACAGCCTCACCGGGAGGGGTCCGGCCGGGGCACGGGCACGTTCCTCACCGCCGAGGTGCCGCATCTCCCGCTGTAGCAGGACCCACAGGTCGCGCCTGTCGAGGGCGGCGCCCGCAAGC
>NZ_JBEXUE010000255.1:0-14502 GCF_040614275.1 Streptosporangium sp. NPDC006013 | reverse complement strand
GCGAATCGCCGCCTTCCCCGCCGGGAGCGGAGCGTGCGATCGGGGCCCGCGTCCCGCGCATGAGCGCGGAGGTTCAGCCCCGGGCCGGTCGCGAAGGCTCCTGGCGGGCCCGCCTGCCGGCCGCCCGCAACACCCCGGCTAGTTCCTCGGGATGCGTGAGCTGGGGATAGTGCCCCGCGCCCGCTATCACGGCGGCACTCCTGCCGGCGACCGGCGAATCGGCGGCCCCGGCGACGATCGTCACCGGCACCTCGATCCGGTCGAGCGACCGGCGAAGCCCGTCCCGGGCGATGTGGGCCGCCCTGGTCGCCTCGATCACCCGGCGGGCCGCCCCTGGCCGCCGCATGTCGGCGATCGCGCCGGCTGGAACACCGAGCGTCCTCCCCAGCCGCTCCTCCCGCATCCGGTGCAGAACCGGCACGGCCATCCCGGACCGCAGCAGCCGCGGCGAGGGAGCCTGCAGGAAGGCGGGGGCGACGAGGACCACCGCGGTGACCCGGTCGGGGTGGGCGGCGGCGTAGCGCAGGGCGGGCCCGCAGCCGAAGGAGTGCCCGACCAGCACCGGCCTGGTGCCGACCGGCCCCATCAGAGCCGCCGTCCAGTCGTCCAGCGAGCGATCACGCCCCGGGCCGCTCCGCCGGGCCGCCGCGGAGCGGCCCAGGCCGGGCAGGTCGGCGGCCAGCGCGGGGACGTCCAGCCGTCCGCGTACCGCGTCCCAGGAGTCGGCGTCCAGCGGCAGGCCGTGGAACAGCACGTACTCGGGGGTTTCGCGCTCGCCCGCCACCCAGGTCCTGATCCCCGCCACGTCGTGGAATCCGTAGGGCTCGCGCGGCGGGACCCCGCGGCCGAAGCGGGCGGCGACCAGCCCGTCCGCCCAGCGCCGGAGCACCTCCCCGACCGGCGGCATGGCCAGTCCGGCCCGTTCCGCGAAGGTCCGGGCCGGGGCCGTGTCGTAACGGTCGGCGGACACGAACGACAGCGTCTCGGGATCGACCCCGGTGAGCGCGCGGGGCAGCCGCCGGACCACCCCGACCGGGATCGCCCGCCGGGGCGCGGGCACCCCCAGGTGCCCGGCGACCTTCCTGACCAGCTCCGGCAGGTTGGGGGTCTCGTCATCGAGCACCCAGTAGGCCTTCCCCTCGGTCTCCTCGTGCCTGGGCAGCGCGGCGGTGAAGCGGGCGAAGTAGTCACCGTCCACGACGGGCAGGAAGGTGTCCGGGCCGCCCGGCAGCGCGGGAAGCCGCCCGTACCAGAGATCCCTGACCACCGTGGCCAGGCCGATGAACTGGCCGGGGCCGACCACGGTGGCGGGGTTGACGATCGTCAGCGGGATGCCCAGCTCGCGCGCCCGGATTCGGAGCACCGCGTCCGCCTCTCGCTTGGACGCCTCGTAGGCGCCGTGGCGGTAGTCCGCCGCGAAATCGCCGCGGCGGTCCGGCGAGTCACCGCTGACGCGATAGCCGCTGATGTGCACCAGGCGGCGCAGGCCGGGCCTGGCGGCGGCCCAGTCCGCCACGTTGAGCGCCCCGGTCACGTTGACCGCCCTCGCCTCCTCGGCGCTCAGCCCGAAGGCGAAGCGAGCCGCGGTGTTGTAGACGTCACGCACCTCCCCCAGGCCCTCCATGCCGTCGAGGCCGAGCCCGGGCACGGTGATGTCGGCGGTGACGACGGTCAGCCTCGCGGTGTCCACCCCCTGCCCGGTGAGCCATGACGTGAGCCGGTCCGCCCGCCCGCGCACGGCGGCGGCCACCCCGCACCGGGCGCGGAGAAGTTCCGCCACCAGGGAGCGACCGACGAATCCGGCCGCGCCGAAGACCACGGAGTCGATGGAGCCGACGGCCATGCGATCACCTCAAAATAGATCGGTCTACATATTTTATGGACACGCAGGAACCTACCGGAGCGGATCCTCCTAGAGCAACGCGGTGACCTGCCGGGCCACCCGGTCGAGTGGCTCCCGGCTGCGATGCGCCTTGGCGAGCACCAGCGCACCCTCGATCAGGGCGAGAACGGTGACCGCGGCATCGGCGGCATCGGGGTGCCCGTCGGCTGCCAGCCGGTCGCGGAGCGAGCCCTCCCAGGACCCGTACGCCTCCGAGCAGACCTCCTGCAGCGGATCGTTGGTGGCGGCCATCTCCAGCGCGACCGTGGCCACCGGACAACCCTTGCGCCAGCCGGACGCCTCCAGCCGGTCGCCGAGCACCCCGAGCATGGCGGTGACCATGGTCACCGTGTCCGGCGCGGTCTCGGCCAGGTCGTGCATGACCTGGCCGATCTCGCGGCCCGCCCGCCGGACGGACTCCGCGACCAGATGGTCCTTACCGCCGGGGAAGTGGAAGTAGAGCGAGCCACGCGGCGCCCCGCTGGCCGCGATCACCCGGTTCAGTCCCGCCTCGAAGTAGCCCCCGCCCTCGATCAGGTCCTGCGTCGCGTCGAGCAACCGGCCGCGCGTCTCCTCGCCCTTCTGTCCCATCCCCCTAAAATAGACCGATCTTTCTAGGTCAGGCCGTGATGCGGTCGATCACCAGGGGGAGCAGGTCCGGATCGGCGCTCTCCCCGACGGTGTAGGCGCCCTCCAGCGCGGCGAGCGCCCGCTCGAAGCGGAAGGTCTCGTCCGCGTGCAGCGTCATCAGCGGCTGCCCCGTGCGGACGAGGTCCCCCGGCTTGGCGTGCAGCACGATGCCCGCGCCGAACGACACCGGGTCCTCCTTGCGCTCCCGGCCCGCACCGAGCCGCCAGGCCGCCAGGCCCACGCCGTACGCGTCGAGCCTGGACAGCACGCCGGACGAGGGCGCGGTGATCTCCATGGTCTCGGCGGCCGTGGGCAGCGGGGCATCCGGGTCGCCGCCCTGGGCGGAGATCATCCGGCGCCAGACGTCCATCGCCGAGCCGTCCGCGAGGGCCCGCTCCGGGTCCTTGCCACCGGACAGGCCCGCCGCCTGAAGCATCTCCCGCGCCAGCCGTACGGTCAGCTCGACCACGTCGGCGGGGCCGCCGCCGGCGAGCACCTCGACCGACTCGGTGACCTCCAGCGCGTTGCCCACGGCCAGGCCCAGCGGCCGGTCCATGGCGGTCAGCAGCGCGACCGTGTTGACTCCGGCGTCGGTGCCCAGCGCGACCATGGTCTCGGCCAGCTCACGGGCCCGCTCAGGGGTCTTCATGAAGGCCCCGGAGCCGACCTTGACGTCCAGCACCAGCGCGCCGGTGCCCTCGGCGATCTTCTTCGACATGATCGAGGAGGCGATCAGCGGGATCGACTCGACCGTGCCGGTGACGTCGCGGAGCGCGTACAGCTTCTTGTCGGCCGGGGCGAGCCCGTCGCCCGCCGCGCAGATGACCGCGCCGGCCTTGCCGAGCACGTCGAGCATCCCGTCGTTGGACAGGGACGCCTGCCAGCCGGGGATGGACTCCAGCTTGTCCAGGGTGCCGCCGGTGTGGCCGAGCCCCCGGCCGGACAGCTGGGGCACGTGGCCCCCGCACGCGGCGACCAGCGGAGCCAGTGGCAGCGTGATCTTGTCACCGACGCCGCCGGTGGAGTGCTTGTCCGTGGTGGGCCCCGGCAGCGCCGACCAGTCCATCCGCGCCCCGGAACGGATCATGGCCTGGGTCCACCCGGCGATCTCCCGCCGGTTCATGCCGTTGAGCAGGATCGCCATCGCGAGCGCGGACATCTGCTCGTCGGCGACGACGCCCTTGGTGTAGGCGTCGATCACCCAGTCGATCTGCTCGGCCGACAGCTCACCGCCGTCCCGCTTGGTGACGATGACGTTGATCGCGTCCATGCTCAGGCCCCCCGGCTCAGGTTCTCCGGCCCGAAGGCGTACGGAAGGATCTCCGACAACGGCTTCGGGCCGTCGATGGTCTCCAGCAGCAACTCTGGGCCGCCGAACTCGTACAACAGCTGGCGGCACCTGCCGCACGGCATGAGCAGTTCCTCGTGCCCGTCGACGCAGGTGAACGCGACCAGGCGGCCACCGCCCGTGGCCTGGAGCGCGGAGACCAGCCCGCACTCGGCGCACAGTCCGATGCCGTAGGAGGCGTTCTCGACGTTGCAGCCGGACACGATCCGCCCGTCGTCCACCAGGGCGGCGGCGCCGACCGGGAACTTCGAGTAGGGGGCGTAGGCATGCCCCATGGCCCGCACGGCCTCGGCCTTGAGAGCCGCCCAGTCGATGCTCATCTCGGTGTTCATCAGATCAGGTCCACTCGTGAGACGCGCGTGATGGTCACTTACCCTGCCCCCTGCGGTACGGCGCGCCGTTGGCGGCGGGCGGGCGGAGCCGCTGCGCGGCCAGCGACAGCACCAGCAGCGTGGTGATGTGCGGGGTGACCGAGGTGAACTCCGAGGGTACGGTGTCGGTCAGCGCGAACACGACGAACACCGCGACCGCCGCGACCCCGGTGATCAGCGCCGCCCGGGTCCGGTTCTGCCGTACCAGCTGGTAGACGGCCACGGCGACGATCAGGACCGCCACCACGAGCAGCAGCGCGTGCACCGACTCACCGCCCCTGCGGAGCTGGAGCGCGTCGGTGTAGCCGAACAGCACGGCGCCGCCGGCCAGCCCGCCGGGCCGCCAGTTACCGAAGATCATGGCGGCGAGGCCGATGAAGCCGCGACCGCCGGTCTGCCCCTCACGATAGGCGCTGGCCGCCACCTGGGCCAGGAACGCGCCGCCCAGGCCCGCCAGGGCACCGGAGACGAGCACCGCGATGTACTTGTAGGTGTAGACGTTGACGCCCAGCGACTCGGCGGCCACCGGGCTTTCCCCGCAGGAGCGCAGGCGCAGGCCGAACGCGGTGCGCCAGAGCACGTAGTAGGTCAGCGGGACGAGCAGGATCGCCAGGATCGTCAGCAGCGAGACGTTCGTGGTCAGGCCGCGCAGGATGCCCGCCACGTCCGACAGCAGGAACCACTGCTTGGCCTCCAGCGTCCTGAGCGGATCTCCGATCCACGGCACGCTCACCACGCCGGGCTTGGGCACGGGAGGCGACTGGGAGTCGCCGCCGCCCGGCATCTCGGCGAAGGTGACCTTGGACAGGAACTGGGTGACGCCCAGGCCGAGGATGTTGATCGCGACACCGGAGATGATGTGGTCGACGCCGAACGTCACGGTGGCGATCGCGTGCAGCAGGCCGCCCAGGGCCCCGCCGATCGCGCCCGCGACGACGCCCGCCCACGGGTTGCCGAACTGGAGCGCGCCCCAGGCGCCGCACCAGGTGCCCAGGATCATCATGCCTTCGAGGCCGATGTTGACCACTCCGGCCCGCTCGGCCCACAGGCCGCCCAGACCGGCCAGGCCGATGGGGATGGCCAGCGCGACGGACGCGTTGATCGCGCCCGCCGAGGTGAGGTCGACGGCGCCGGTGACGGCCCGGGCGAACGACAGCAGCAGGAGCAGCGCGCCGAGGGCGAGCAGCAGGACCTGCCAGGTGACCTTGAACCTGCGGGTGGCGGCCTTCGGCTCCAGGAAGGGAGCCTCCGGCGTGATGAGGGCGCCCTGGCTCATGCCGGTGTTCCTTCCCTGGCTGGGGTGGTGCTCGCCAGCTGGCGGCTCACCCGGCGCTGCTCGGCGGAGATCTGGTAGCGGTGGACCAGCTCGTAGGCGATGATCACCGAGAGCACGATCGTGCCCTGCATGATGGTGACGATGTCCGGGGAGATCTTCTTGATCTGCAGGATGCCCGCGGAGGTGTCGAGGAAGGCCCACAGCAGGGCGCCGAACGCGATGCCGACCGGGTGGTTGCGGCCGAGCAGCGCGATCGCGATGCCGGTGAAGCCGAGTCCGGTGGGGAAGTCCAGGCTGTAGCTGTAGGAGGCGCCGAGCAGCTGCGGCATGCCGACCAGGCCCGCCACCGCGCCGGACAGGATCATCGAGATGAGGATCATCCGCTTGACGTTGACGCCGCTGGCCACCGCGGCCGACTCCGAGCGGCCGGTGGCGCGCAGGTCGAAGCCGAAGCGGGTCCGGTTGATCACCACGTGGTAGAGGACGCCCATCACGACCGACAGGACGATCAGGCCGAACACCTTCGTCTGGGTGCCGGAGATGATCTCCAGACCGGGCACCTGGCCGGAGGGGCCGATCGGGCTGGTCCCGATGTTGTTGCTGCCCGCGACCTCGACCGCGAGGCGCTCCTTGTTGAGCAGCCAGGCGCCGAGCGAGGTCGCGATGGCATTCAGCATGATCGTGGAGATGACCTCGCTGACCCCGCGCCGCACCTTGAGCAGCCCGGCGATCGCGGCCCATCCGGCGCCGACCAGCACGGCGACGAAGATGATCAGCGCGACGTGCAGCGGGGCGGGCAGGGTGACCGCGCCGCCGACGGCCGCGGCGGTGAGCGCCGCCAGACGGTACTGGCCGTCGACGCCGATGTTGAAGAGGTTCATCCTGAACCCGATCGCCACCGCGAGCGCGGACAGGTAGTAGTACGTCGCGGAATTCAGGGTCAGCACGATCGAGCGCGGCCGGATGCCGTACTCGCCCATGACGACCAGCGTGTCGAGCGGCGGGGCGCCGGTGATCGCCAGGATGACCATGGTGATCAGCGCGGCGAACACGATGGCCACGAGCGGGGCGACGAGCGAGAGCAGCCCCGCCGGCGAGACCCGTCCGAGCAGCCGGTCGGCGAAGGTGGATTTTTCCTGACTCATCCGCGCGTCCCCGGGGGCGTGTGCGCTACGTGGATGTTCATGCCGCCTCTCCAGCACCCGTCATGGCCGAACCGAGCTGCTCGGGTGTCACGTTCTTGGGGTCGACCTCGGCGACGATCCGGCCGCGCAGGATCACCTTGAGGGTGTCCGACAGGCCGATGAGCTCGTCGAGGTCGGCCGAGATCAGCAGGACCGCCAGGCCCGCGGCACGCGCCGCGCGCAGGTGGTCCCAGATCGCGGCCTGCGCGCCCACGTCGACGCCGCGCGTCGGGTGGGACGCGATCAGGAACACCGGCTCCCCGCTCATCTCCCGGCCGACGATCAGCTTCTGCTGGTTGCCGCCCGACAGGGCCGAGGCGTCCACGTCGATGCCCGGGGTCCGGACGTCGTACTCCTCGACGATGCGCCGGGTGTCCTCGCGCGCTCCCGCGCGGTCGATCCAGGGGCCCTTCACGTTGGGCCGCCGCGTCTGGTGGCCGAGGATGCGGTTCTCCCAGAGCGGGGCCTCCAGCAGCAGGCCGTGCCGATGGCGGTCCTCGGGGATGTAGCCGATGCCCGCCTCGCGGCGGCGCAGCGTCGTCCAGGCGGAGATGTCGTGCTCGCCGAGGCGGATCTCGCCCCCGGCCGCGCGCATGCCCATGATGGCCTCGACCAGCTCGGCCTGGCCGTTACCCTCGACCCCGGCGATGCCGAGCACCTCGCCCTTGCGGATCTCGAAGCCGACGTCGTCCACAACGCGGCGGTCGTCCCCCGAGTGGACGGTCAGGCCGCGCACCGACAGCGCCACCACGTCGGTGACGGTGGACTCGCGGGTCTCCGGGCTGGGCAGCTCGCTGCCGACCATGAGCTCGGCCAGCTGCCTGGCGGTCACGTCCTTGGGATCCACGCTGGCCACGGTCGTACCGCGCCGGATGACCGTGATGGCGTCGGCGACCGAGAGCACCTCGTCCAGCTTGTGGGAGATGAAGATGATGGTGAGGCCCTCGCGGACCAGCTCGCGCAGGTTGGCGAAGAGTTCCTCGACCTCCTGCGGCACCAGCACGGCGGTCGGCTCGTCCAGGATGAGGATCCGGGCGCCGCGGTAGAGGACCTTCAGGATCTCCACCCGCTGGCGCGCGCCGACGCCCAGGTCCTCGACGGCGACGTCGGGTTCGATGCCGAGGCCGTACGAGTCGGAGATCTCCTTGATCCGCTTTCCCGCGGCGCCGAAGTCGATGGCGACCCCGCCCCTGCGGGGCTCGCTGCCAAGGATCACGTTCTCCAGCACGGTCAGGTTGTCGGCCAGCATGAAGTGCTGGTGGACCATGCCGATCCCCACCGCGATCGCCTCGCCGGGCGAGCGGAAGCTCACGTCCTTGCCGTTGACGCGGATCTGGCCCTCGTCCGGGCGCTGCATGCCGTAAAGGATCTTCATGAGGGTAGACTTGCCCGCGCCGTTCTCTCCGACGACGGCGTGCACGTGTCCCTGCCGCACGGAGAGAGAGATGTCGCGGTTGGCGACGACGCCGGGGAATCGTTTCGTGATCCCCTCGAGTTCGACGGCCGGTGCCGGGGTGCTGATGACGGCCTCCTCCGTACGGATGCCCGATACGGAACGTGATGGTGAGCGTAGGACGAGGGGCCCGGGGGAAATGTCCGCCGGGCCCCTCATTAATACCAGGTCAGGAGGTCTTGTCCGGCACGGTGATCTCGCCGGAGATGATCTTCTGCTTGTACTCGTCAAGCTGGGTCTTGATGTCGTCGACCTGGCCACCGGTGGTGGAGTAGTCGACACCATCGGCCTTGAGGTCGTAGATCGTGCTGCCCGACTTCACGGCGTTGGTGGTGAAGCTCTTCAGGAAGTCGAAGACGGCGACGTCGACCTTCTTGAGCATGGAGGTCATGATGACGCTCTGCAGCTCGGGGGCGGCGGTCTTCCCTTGGTCGGAGTCGACGCCGATGGCCAGGCCCTTGGCGGCCTTGGCCGCCTCGAACACGCCGCCACCGGAACCGCCCGCGGCCTGGTAGACCACGTCGGCGCCCGCGTCGAACATGCCCTCGGCCGCGGTCTTGCCCTTGGCCGGGTCACTGAAGCCGGTGAAGTCCGGCGGCTGGGTCAGGTACTTGACCTCGATCTTCACGTCCGACTTGACCGCCTTGGCGCCCGCGGCGAACCCGGCCTCGAACTTGTTGATCAGCGGCACCTGGACGCCGCCGACGAAGCCCACGTGGTTCTTCTTGCTCTTCAGCGCCGCCGCAGCGCCGACCAGGAAGGAACCCTCGTGCTCGGCGAAGAGGAGGTTGGAGATGTTGGGGGCGACCGCCGCGGCGTCGTCGACGATCGCGAACTTGACGTCGGGGAACTCGGTCGCGACCTTCTTCACCGGGCCGGAGTAGGCGAAGCCCACGGCGATGATCGGGTTGAAGCCGCCGTCGGCGAGCAGGCGGAGCCGCTCCTCCTTGGCCGCCTCGGTCTCGCCGTTACCGGCCTCCAGCTCGTTGACCTCGGCCAGGCCCAGCTCGGCCTTGGCCTTGTCGAGGCCGGCCGCCGCGGAGTCGTTGAACGACTGGTCGCCACGCCCGCCGATGTCGTACGCGAGACCGACCTTGGGTCCCGTCGCGGCCGGCGCCGCACTGCTGGCGGCCCCGCTCGGCTGAGCCGACGTGGTCGCTTCCTCGCTTCCACCACACGCGGCAGCTCCCATGAGCATGCTGCCCGCCAGTGCGGTCGCGGCCAGCTTGCCGAATCGGTTCTGAAGCAAGATGGACTCCCTTCGCGTTTCAGTGCACGCGCGAAGAGACGCACGGCAACCCTGCACGGAAGATAGTTGGTCCATCAGGGTTGACCAAACCGGTACACGAGTCCGAAATAGGTCCGTTATGCAGCTCAGGCCACCTTGTGACACACCGGGCCCGATGGAGCTACTTACGGGTAGCCTTGAAGGCGACCCGCAACGGGTCGCCCCCCGGATCGACGATCTTTCTCACCAGATCGCTGATCGTTTCCTTGGGATATGTCAGAATTTTTCGGGCAACTGCGCTCCGGGGACGTGTCAGTTGTCGGCCTTCAGCGCCTTCAATGCCATCAGGGCCTCACCCGCCACGGGGCGCTGCCCCTCCCAGAGCGCGGTCAGCGCGGTCGCCGCGAGGAACCGCACCCCGGTGCCGATGGCGCTCTCGTCCACGTCGAAGGTGCCCTGGTGGATGTCCGCCAGGTGCGCCGTCCCCGGCTCGCGGGTGCCGAGCCTGGCGAACGCGCCGGGGATGGACTCCAGGTACCAGCCGAAGTCCTCACCCCCCAGGCTCTGCTCCGTCGGCCCGGAGGCACCCTCGCCGAGCACGCCCTCCGCGGCCTCGGCCAGCATCTGCACGCTGATCTTGTCGTTGACCACCGGCGGCACGCCGCGTGTGTAGTCCATCTCGGCCTCGACGCCGTACGCGCCCGCGACCGACTCCAGCAGCGACTTGATCATGTCGGGGGCCGCGTGCCAGGCCGCCTCGTCCAGGCAGCGCACGGTGCCCTCGGCGACGCCGTCGTCCGGGATGGCGTTGGCCACCGAACCCGCCTCCACCCGGCCCCAGACCAGACTGAGCGAGGAACGGGGGTCGACCCGGCGCGAGAGCGCGGCGGGCAGCTCGGTGAGGATCTTGGCGAGCGCGAAGACGAGGTCGGCGGTGAGGTGCGGCCTGGCGGTGTGCCCGCCGGGACCGCTCACCCGGATCGTCACCTTGTCGCAGGCCGAGGTGATGGGACCGGATTTAAGGCCGACCCTGCCGACGTCCAGCCGGGGGTCGCAGTGCAGACCGAAGATGCGGTCGACACCGCTGATGCCGCCGGAGGCCATGACCTCGAGCGCACCACCGGGAAGCTCCTCGGCGGGCTGGAAGATCAGCCGGACTCTACCGGGCAGCAGGCCGGCCTCGGCCTGCTGGGCGAGGAAGAGCGAGGTGCCGAGCAGGACCGCGGTGTGCACGTCGTGGCCGCAGGCGTGGCACACGCCGGGGACCGTCGAGCTGTAGGGGACGTCCTTCTCGTCCGGCACCGGCAGCGCGTCGATGTCGGCCCGCAGTGCCACGGTGGGACCGTCACCGCTGCCGACGTCGCAGAGCAGGCCGGTGCCGCGCGGCAGCACCGCGGGGGCCAGCCCCGCGGCGGTCAGGCGCTCGGCGATGCGCTGCGTCGTGCGGTATTCGGCGAACGCGAGCTCGGGATGCATGTGCAGGTCTCGACGGAAGTTGATCAGTTCCTGCTCGCGACCGGCGAGGAACGTGTCGAGTTCTCCCCGCAAATTACGCCCCCGCATTGCTCACCGTCCTATTCCGCGCCGGCGGTCCTTCATCCTCGACGCACCGTGCCACTGCCCAGGATCTGGAAACCCATGAGGCAGTCTCGAAAAAAGCGATCGCCACACCAACGGGCCGGAGTGGGTCTCACGGGCCGTGTCAGCGCGGGCTGGTTGACGCCGACGCGGGAGCTGCGAGCCTGTGGTCCGGGGCAGCCGTCGCATTGGCGATGACAACGACTTTATCTCGCCCCGCGAGCAACTCGCCGACATCCACGCCAAATGTTTTGCCGCCCCATACCTCACTCGTACACCTTCTCCCCCGAGAGAACCAGAAGGGATGACTCGTATTGACTACGGGACGGTAGTCATGTGGGGTGACGGCCCGGCCGGAGGATGACACTCCCCGGCCACTTCCAAACGTCGCCGACCTGGCAATTTACCTGACCTCAGGTGCCGGTCATCGAACCCGGCGGAGTGATGCAAATGGGATGAATGCATGTTTCACTCCTCACATGATCGCTAACATCCCATTCGGGGAGAGGCAGTCGCGTTTGAGCATATTTGAACCGGACGAGGGCACACTGGTGGTCCTTCCCTCGTTGTCGCTTCCCCAGGATGAACTGCGCAGGATCACCGGAGCCCTCTGCTACGAGGAACGACTGCTCTTCCTGCTCCTCACCCTGAGAGAGCCGAAGGTCGAGGTCGTCTACCTCACCTCGATGCCGGTGAACGACGCGGTCGTGGACTACTACCTGAGCTTCCTCGACGATCCGGACGAAGCCCGTACCCGCCTGCAAATGATCAGTTTGGATGATCCCGACACGCACCCGCTCACCGAGGCGCTGCTGCGCCGCCCGGATGTGATCGAACGCGTCCGCGCCGCGCTCGGGGACCGTCGAAAGACCCGCGAGGACGGCGGGGGCGCCTGGATGGTGCCGTTCGTGGTGAGCGAGTACGAGGAACGCCTCGCCGAGCTGCTCTCCCTGCCGGTGTACGGCCCGGCCACCTCCCTGGCCCACCTGGGGTCCAAGAGCGGTGGACGCGCGATCGGCGACGAGGCCGGGGTGCCGACGGTCAGGGGCTTCGGCGACCTGCGTTCGCTGACCGAGGTGGAGCACGCCGCCCGCGCGATGAGCCCCACGACCAGGCTGATGGTCAAGCTCAACAACAGCTACTCGGGGCTCGGGAACGCCATCGTGACCAAGGACGACCGGCCGCTCGTCTCCTGCCCCACGAGCTTCTCCGCCTCCGACGAGAACTGGACGACGTTCGCCGAGAAGATCGCCGAGCGGGGGGCGGTGATCGAGGAGTTCATCGAGGACCGGCCGCTGTGCTCCCCCAGCGCGCTGGCGAGGATCACCCCCGGCGGCGTCTACGACGTGGTCGCCACCCACGAGCAGGTCCTCGGCGGTCCCAACGGGGATGTCTACCAGGGCTGCAGCTTCCCCGCCCGGCGGGAGTACCGCGCCGAGCTGGGCACGTACACCGCGCGGATCGCCAGGGTCCTGGCGGACCGCGGCGTGGTGGGACTGTTCGGCGTCGACTTCTTCGCCGTCAAGACCGACGGCGGCTACCGGACGTTGCTGTGTGAGATCAACCTGCGCATCGGCGGCACCACCCACCCGCTCGGCGCCGCGATCCTGACCACCGGCGCGTCGTACGACCCCGGCACCGGCACGCTGATGCGCGACGGGCGGCCGAAGTACTACGTGGCGACGGACAACTGCGCCTCCCCCACGCTGAAGGGCCGCACCCCCGGGGAGGTCGTCAAGCTGGTTCACGACGCGGGTCTCGGTTTCGACCGCGAGAGCCGCACCGGGAACGTGCTGCACCTGCTGGGCGCGGTCACCGAGTTCGGCAAGCTGGGGTTCACCAGCATCGGCGACTCCGCCGAGGAGGCCGCCGAGCTACATCGAAGAACCCTGCTCACGCTGCGACCAACCACGTAGGCCGATCACGCCGAGCACGATCGCGAGCACGATGTTGACGGCGATCAGGATTCCGTGGACCACGTAGAAGGCCGTCGGGTGGCCGTCCGCGAGGTTGAAGCCAAGGTTGATCCATTCGAAGATCATGAAAGCGGCAAGGCCGATCAGAAAAGCGGCGATCTTTCGTGATATTTGCATGGTGTCAGTATCCCGCCGAGTGGCCCGTACCTGGTCAGGGCACCTCTAACTCTATGCGAACCGGCACGAAGCTACCCTGAGATCATCATGGGGATCAAACATCTCGCGCCCGTCGGGGTGCTGCTCGCGGCGACCACCTTTCTCGGCGCACCCGCTCAGGCCAGGACCGCGGGCGTGTCCGCGGCCGGTTCACCGGCCCTACGGGCCGACGCCGGCTCGCCGGCCGGTCCGTCGAGTGCGGATCTCCTGAACCACCTCGCGGGCGCCGGTGCGCTGGGCCCGCACGCGCGGGGCGAGCGGGAGCCGGTCGGCGGCTCCCGGCTCGCCGAGCGGGGTCTCATCGTCCCCTCGGGCGTGAAGGCCCCGCCGAAGACCGCCGCGAAGGCGTACGTGATCGCCGACGCCGAGACCGGCGCGGTACTGGCGGCCAAGGACGCCCACGGGCGCTACCTGCCCGCGAGCACGCTGAAGGCGCTGACCGCGCTCACCCTGATCCCGAAACTGAACAAGAACCGGAAGATCAGGCCGAGCACCCGTGCCGTGAACGAGGAGGGCAGCGCGGTCGGCCTGGTCACCAAGCCCCTCTATACCGTCGACGACCTGTTCAAGGCGCTGATGCTGGTCTCGGGCAACGACTGCGCGATGGCGCTGGCCGAGGCCAACGGCGGCCTGGCCGTGACCCTGGCGGACATGAACGCCGAGGCCAAGCGCCTGCAGGCTTTCGACACGGTGGCCAAGACCCCGAGCGGGCTGGACAAACCCGGCCAGAGCAGCTCGGCGTACGACCTGGCACTGATCGCCCGCGCCGGCCTGGCCAACGCCGATTTTCGACGATATATCAGCACAAAAACTGACAAGTTCCCGGCGCCCAAGGGCTACTACGAGATCGGCAACCACAACAAGCTGCTCTGGCGCTACAAGGGCATGATCGGCGTCAAGAACGGCTGGACCTCCAAGGCCCTGGGCAGCTTCGTCGGCGCGGCCAAGCGCAACGGTCACACGATCATCGTGTCGATCATGCGCCACGACGGCTACTTCTGGGAGGAGGTCGCCGACCTGCTCGACTGGGGCTTCGCCAACCGCGGCAGGGTCACCCCGGTCGGACAGCTGGTCGACCCGATCCCCGAACCCACCCCGCTGCCCGCTCCCCCGACCGCCTCGGCGCCTCCCGCCGTCCCCACCCCCGGCCCCGGGCGGAACCCCGCCGCGGCCACCAGACCCGCCGACGAGGGCATCCCGATCGGCTACTACGTCCTCGGCGCGGGCCTGCTCGGCGGCCTGCTCTGGCTGGCGTACGGCCTGCGCAGGCGCTTCCGCTGAGGCGTGTTCCGCGGATCGTGGCCATGGCGACGGCTGCTCGGATCCGGCGTGCAGACCAGCCTCGACCGCTGGATCACCCAGCGCGACTGGCCCGCCCCGCTCTCCCTGAAGGTCCCCTTCCGCCCCGCGGCCGACGGCT
>NZ_JBEXUE010000254.1:0-14560 GCF_040614275.1 Streptosporangium sp. NPDC006013 | reverse complement strand
ACAGGAGCTTCGGCACTGCCTCACCGCCCATCAACGACCCACTGGGCCCTGATAGTACGTCTAATCTTGCTGCTCAAAAAGGAACGCAGCACTAGTGGTTCGGCTCGCGGCCTTGGCCGGGTAATCGACGTACCGTCTCATGGTCAGCAGACTGTCTGCAGGACCTGATCTTGGAGGTGGCCGTGGGACGTCGACCGAGTGTGTTCGTCCGGCCGGTCAGCGTGGAGGAGGGATGCAGGCTGCAGCGGGTCAGCCGGACAGCGAAGGATCCGGTCCGGCTGCGGCGGGCGATCGTGGTGCTGATGTCCGCCCAGGGCCAGACGGTCAAGGACATCACCTCGCTGATGCAGGTCGGCGAGGATTACGTCCGCGATGTCATCCACGCGTTCAACGAGCGGGGGTTCGACGCGCTGGACCCAAAATGGAGCGGGGGACGCCGGAGGACGATCAGTGAGCGGGTGCGTGAGCACATCCGCCTGATTGCCCGGACGTGCCCCGCCGACTGGGGTATCACGGGCTTCGCCACCTGGAGCCTGTCCACACTCGCCGACCACCTCGTCGACTGCCACGTCGTGCCCAGGATCAGCCGGGAGACCCTACGGCGCATCCTGCACGAAGGCAAGGTCTCCTGGCAGACCACCACGACGTGGAAGGCGTCCACCGACCCGGACTTCATCACCAAGATGCACCAGGTCCTGGCGTTATACGACAGACCGCCGGCCGACGGACGGGTGATCTGCGTCGATGAGTTCGGCCCGCTGAACCTGATGCCGCGCAAAGGCAAGGCCTGGCGCCCGGCGGGCAAGCCCCGCCGCCTGCGGGCCACCTACAACCGCTACGGCGGGGTGATGCACATGCTCGCTGCTCTCGACCTGGCCACCGGCAAGATCTACTACCGCATCCGCAAACGCAAACGGTGGCGCGAGTTCCTCGGCCTGCTCAAGACGCTGCGGGAACGCTGGCCCGGGGAGAAGCTGTACGTCGTGCTGGACAACTTCTCCCCGCACAAGCACGCCGAGGTCCGCACCTGGGCCGCCGACAGCGACATCGAGCTGGTCTTCCTGCCTACCTACGGCTCCTGGCTGAACTGGATCGAGTCCGAGTTCGCCGCGCTGCGCTACTTCGCACTCAACGGCACAGACCACCGCACGCACAACGAGCAGAACGCCGCTATCGCCGCCTACATCCGCTGGCACAACGCCCGCGCCGAGCCGAAGACCCGCTTCGCACCCGAGTCAGCCATCCGGCAGTGGACCGAATACCCGGCCAAGGCTGCGGAACAGAGCCCAACGACAGCGATCTTCGCGGGGTGTACGTGGGGCTGAGGGGCGGCCGCGGTCTGATCGACGAGGAACGCATCCGAAGGTTAGGTCACCAGGGTACGACCCCGTTGTCGTCGAACAGCTGGCCGGTCGGGCCGTCGTCCGACAGGGTCGCCAGCCGGATGGCGATCGCCGCGCCCTGCTCAGGGGTCTGGGTCCCGCTGAATCCGTTGAGGTCGGTGGCCACGTAACCGGGGCAGGCGTTGTTGATCAGGATGTTGGTGCCGCTCAGCTCCTTGGCGTACTGGATGGTGACGGCGTTGAGGTAGGTTTTCGTCGGCGCGTAGGCCCCACTGATCCCCCCGAGGTCGACGCCGGGCGCGGTCTGCAGTGTCAGGGAGCCGACGTGGCTGGACTGGTTGACGATCCGCGGGTGCTTCGAGCGGCGCAGCAACGGCAGCATCGCGTTGGTGACCCTGATGACGCCGATGACGTTGGTCTCCACCAGTCGCCGCACGGCCTCAAGGTCGATGGTCGTGGGTTCCTCCGGCCAGCCGCCGGCAACGCCGGCGTTGTTGACCAGTACGTCGAGCCGTCCTGCCCGCTCCTCGATCAGTTGGACTGCGGCGGTCACGCTCCCGCCGTCGGTCACGTCCAGGGGTACGCCGAATGCGTCGGCACCAGCCGCGCGCAACTTGGCCACGGCGTCCTCCCGGCGCTGCTCGTCCCGGGCGCCGACACCGACACTCCAGCCCCGCGCACCCAGCCCGGCCGCGATCTCATACCCGATTCCCTTGTTCGCGCCAGTGACCAGCGCGATCGCCTTCTCGCTCATGACAGCGAGCATGCCCGCACTGCAGCCGGGCACCAACACCATCTCGGTAGTGCAGCAATACCCGAGCGATATCGATCTGGCGTCTGCCGTCATTAGCCTGGGCTCATGGAAATACGCGAGCTGCGGTACTTCGTCGCCGTCGCCGAGGAGCTGCACTTCGGCAAGGCTGCCCAGCGCCTCGGGATAGCCCAGCCGCCCCTGTCCCGCACGATCATCCAGCTCGAACGGCGGCTCGGAATCGCACTGCTGGAACGCAACAGCCGCAAGGTCACGCTCACCGAGGCCGGAGGCGTGCTGCTGGCCGAAGGGCGCGCGATCCTCAGCGCAGTGACCGCAGCTGAGCGGCGTACCCAACGGGCCGCGGCAGCACACCCCAGCCTCGTCCTCGCCGTCAAATCCGGCACCGCTGGCGAGCTGCTGACGAAACTGCTCGACGCCTACACCACGGAACCCGGCGCAGCCACCGTCGAGCTGCTGCTCTGCGAGGCACACCAGCACCAGCAGCTGCTGCAGGACGGGCAAGCCGACGTGGCTCTGCTACACCTGCCCTTCGACTCAGCAGCCGGGCTCGACACCGAAACCCTGTACACCGAGGGACAGGTCGCGGTCCTGCCGGCCTCACACCCGCTCGCCAGCCGCTCCCAGGTACGGATGGCCGACGTCACCACACTGCCAAAGCTCCCGATAGCCCGCTGGCCCGGTCCCGGCGGCAGCTACCCAGAAGGGCCGGGCGCAGAGGTACGGAACCTAACGCAGCTCTTCCAGCTGATCGCGCTCGGCCGTACCACTGTGGTCATTCCCGAGTCAGCCAGCGCCGACCTGCGCCGGGGCCTCGCCGCCGTGCCGGTCCTGGACGCTCCGCCCGTGACAACGGTGATCGCCTGGCCGCCGCACAGCCGCCTTCGTGCAGTTGCTGACCTGATCCGCGTTGCAACACGTCTTTGAACTCGGATTAGGAGGGCGGCCACCCAACGACAGCCCCGATCAAGCACCTGTCAGCTCAACGCTCCTGCATCAGCGAGGTAGTGTCCTTGAACGTCTGCCCCTGGGCGGGCGGATATCAGCACCACGATCGCCCGCCGCAGCCGGACCGGATCCTTCGCCGTCCGGCTGACCCGCTGCAACCGGCGGCCCTCCTCCATGCTGACCGGCCGGACGAACACACTCGGTCGACGCCTCACGACCACCTCCAAGATCAGGTCCTGCAGACAGTCTGCTCACCTGACCGGCGGCACGTCGGTTACCCGGTCAACGATGCAAGACGAGCCACTAGGTCCGGCGGTCCTCCATCTCCCACAGGTGGTCGAGGACGTGCCAGGCGATGCGGCGGGCGGCGTAGCGGACGGGCCAGCCGCCGGGGACCGGTGGGCGGCCGTCGGAGGGCCGGGACAGTACCTCGGCGAGATCCGCGCGCATCGCCGCCAGGTCCGCGGGCTCGCGTGGAGGTTTGTGGCGGACACCGACCTTGCGGGCGTACGCGCGCTCGGCCTCGACGACGTGGGCGACCATCTTGTCGCGGTCCCTGCCGCCGCCGCGCGGCCCCTTGCGCAGTTCCTCCGGCGAGACGGCGGCCGCCTCGCCGAAGAGCTTCCAGGCCGCCTCGACCAACGCGACGGCCCGAGCGGCCTCCGCCTCACCGACCGGCTCGGCGTCGAGCGAGGGGATCGCCTCGATGGCCCCGAAGTCCGTGGTGGTGCCGCCCTTGGCCCGCTCCACCACCACCGGGTCCGTCGGCTCGAAGAGCAGCCCCGCCCGCTCCGCGACGACCCGGTAGCGCGGCGCGTACGTCACCAGCGCCTCCAGCGCCTCCTCCTCGGATCTGCCGATCCGGCACCAGCCCGGCCACTCCACCGAGCAGGCGAAGACCTTCTTGGCACCGATCTCCAGGTAAACACGTGTCATGTACGGCAGCATGGCACCCGTACCTGACAGATCACGGCAGGAATACTCCCCGCCCGGCGGGCAGGCTCTAGTCGATCAGCTCGATCAGGTCGGCGACCGAGTCGACCACCAGGGAGGGGCGGAACGGGTAGCGGTCGATCTGGTCCCTGCTGACGACCCCGGTCAGCACCAGGATCGTGTGCAGCCCCGCCTCCATGCCGGAGACGATGTCGGTGTCCATCCGGTCACCGATCATCGCGGTGCTCTCGCTGTGGCCGTCGATGGCCCGCAGCGCGCTGCGCATCATCATCGGGTTGGGCTTGCCCACGAAGTAGGGCTCCACCCCGGTCGCCTTGGTGATCATCGCGGCGACCGCGCCGCAGGCGGGCAGCGACCCCTCGTTGGAAGGCCCGACCGCGTCGGGGTTGGTGGCGATGAACCGGGCGCCGCCCTCGATCAGCCGGATCGCCCGGGTGATCTGGGTGAAGCTGTAGGTGCGGGTCTCGCCCAGAACCACGTAGTCGGGGGCGATGTCGGTGAGCACGTAGCCGATCTCGTGCAGGGCCGTGGTCAGGCCGGCCTCCCCGACCACGTACGCCGAGCCTCCGGGGCGCTGGCCGTCCAGGAACCTGGCGGTGGCCAGCGCGGAGGTCCAGATCGACTCCGGCGGGATGTCCAGGCCTGCCGCGCGCAGTCGTACGGCGAGGTCACGCGGGGTGTATATGGAGTTGTTGGTCAGGACCAGGAACCGCTTGCCGGACTCGCGCAGCCGGCGGATGAACTCGTCTGCACCGGGCACCGGGTGTCCTTCATGGACGAGGACCCCGTCCATGTCCGACAGCCAGCACTCGATCGGCTTGCGCTCGTCCACCGTTCTCCCCTGTTCCGGCCATATATGTACGAGAACCAGGATGGCAGGGCAAGGCCGACAATGCGCCATCAGGCCCGTACATCGGAGCATCTCGCAGTTGAACGGCCGCCCAAACGGGCCTCCGGCCACCGCACGGTGCCGGGCCGCCCCTACCCGTTCCCGCTCCGGCCCCTGTCCGTGGATCTTGCCGTGGCGGGCAACGGTGAGCGAAAGACCCAGGGGCCATGGCCTAACACACGGTCCGCCAGGTCTGTTCCTCGATCAGTTCTCTGCTCCGCCAGCCGTACATGGTGCGGACCAGGCGGTGGTGGTACCAGCCGCCGCCGCGGATGAGCCCTGCGGTGTCGGCGGCGATCATGTCCCTGGACGGCGCGAGCGTGTCGGTGAACGAGGCGGTGACCGCCGCCTCGTCCCCGTCGAACCTGATGGTCATCGCCCCGATCAGGTGCTGGCGTCCCGGCCAGGTCGGCAGCACCTCGACGAGCCATCGCCGCGCCTCGTCCCTGCTGCCCCTGATGCCGCCCGCCGAGGTGTAGTCGATCACCGCGTCCGGGGTGAAGACCAGATCGAGCCGTTCCCAGTCTCCGGTGTCCACCGCGTAGGCGTATCTGGCGAGCAACTCGCCGATCTCCAGCCGGTCCGCCATCTCCTGTGCCCTCATGCCCCTATCGAACCAAACGCTTGATCAGGGCGCGAGTGCCTCCAGTGCCTCCTCCGCCCTGCGCATCGACTCCTCGGGGTCGGCGTCGGGCGATCCGATCTCCGGATCGAAGTTGAGGTCGTGGAAGACGTCGGTGACGCCCTTGGCCGCCAGCCTGTCGACATCCTGCCTGATCTCCTCGAACGAGCCGGTCAGCGGCTCTCGTCCGGCCGTCCCCGAGGGGCGGATGCGGGTGACGCCCCGGGTGACGAAGCGCAGCGCCTCGGGATCGCGCCCGGCGTCACGAGCCGCCTCCTTGGCGACGGAGATCTTCTTGTCGATCTCGTCGAGGTCCTCGCGGCTCGAACTGATCCAGCCGTCCGCCAGCCGCCCGACGCGCCTCAGCGCCACCTCCGCCGACCCGCCCAGCAGGATCGGCGGCACGGTGGGCGGCTTGGGATCCTGGTACGCGGCCGGCAGCTGGTAGAACTCGCCGCTGTGCTCCACGACCTCCTCCGTCCACAGGCGCCGCAGCAGCGGGACGAACTCCTCCCCGCGCCGCCCGCGCCGCTCGAACGACGCCCCCGAGGCGGCGAACTCCTCGGGCAGCCAGCCCAGCCCGAGTCCCACGTCCAGCCGCCCGCCGGAGACCGCCTGCAGGCTGGCCAGCTGCTTGGCCAGCAGCGCGGGCGAGACGAACGGTATGTTGAGCACCGCGACCCCGAGCCTGATCCGGCTCGTCAACCCCGCCAGGTAGGCGAGCGTGACCACCGGGTCGTGCACGCTGCGGTAGATCGGGCCCATGTCGTGCCCCTGCGGATAGAGCAGACGCTGGAAGGTCCACACCTCGTGGTAGCCGAGTTCCTCGGCCCGGCGCGCGACCCGCGTCATGTTGCCCGGCGTCGCCCATGATCCCGACACCGGCACCGCAAACCCGATCCTCATATCTCGTACTTTATGCGGCTGCTCGGCAAGATCCTGGATCGAGTGGTTCACTTGCTCGGTGGACAGCGACGACCTGATCGACAAATTACGCCGGATCGGCGTCGAGTACGGCGGTGTGGCCGGCACCGTGCTGCCGACCAGGCCGGACGTGATCATCATGCGGGCCGGCTCCGTCGTGGTCAAGGCGCACGCACCGGGGGCGGAGCGGGAACCGCTGGTGGAGCGGATGCGGGCCGCCGCCCATCCGGCGCTGCGCCAGATCATGCTCCAGCCGGTGACCGAGGAGGTCATGACCGCCGGGGATCGGCTGGTCACCGTCTGGCCGGCCGGGACTCCGGTGGACCCTGAGGATCCGGACGCGGCGCCCTGGGAGGCCGCCGCCCGGCTGCTGGCACGGCTGCACGCCGTACCCGCGCGGACCCTGCCCCCGCTGGGAGCCGCGGGAGGGCCGAGCCGGGTGGCCGCGACCGTTGCCCGCCTGGGCGACCGCTCCGCCGCCGAACTGGCGGTACGCCGGGCCTTCGGCTGCCTGCCCACCCCTTCCGCGAGCCCCGGCGGCCTGACCCACGGCGACTGGCACATGGGCCAGATGGTCCGCGCGCCGGACGAGTGGATCCTCATCGACATCGACGACCTGGGCGTCGGCGACCAGGCATGGGACCTGTCCAGGCCCGCCGCCTGGTTCGCGGCCGGGCTGCTGGAACCGCAGGTGTGGCACCGCTTCCTGGATGCCTACCGCGCCGCGGGCGGGGGCGCCGTCCCACTGGACGGTGACCCGTGGGAACGGCTGGAGATCCCGGCGCAGGCGATGACCGTACAGCTCGCGGCGGCGGCGGTGGCCACCGCCGGGCGGGCGGGGCGCCCGCTGGACGAGGTCGAGGAGATCCTCGTCGAGGCGTGCCTGAGGATTGTCCGACACAGAAGCGCCTGCCATGCTGTGCCCACGCAGTAGGTTGTGGTTACTTGGTAATCACGCCCGAAAAAGGAGACCAGCCAGATGCAGTGCCCCAAGTGTCGGGGCGCCATGCGCACCTACGAGCGCAACGGCGTCCACATCGACCAGTGTGAGAGCTGTCGCGGAATCTTCCTGGACTACGGCGAGCTTGAGACGCTGACCCGCATGGAGAGTCAGTGGTCACAGCAGTCCCACGCTGCTCCGCCGCCTCCTCCGCCGCCGCCCGCGCACGGCGCTCCCGGCTACGGCGCTCCCGCCTGGGGTGCACCGCACCACGGTCACTACGGTCACCACCGCCAGCGCAGCTGGGTGGGGATGCTCTTCTCGACCTGATCGGAGCCGGGGGAACACAGGGACCGCGATCTCAACACGAGATCGCGGTCTTCGCGTCCGTGGCGGCCCACCGGAGAGCAGGTCAGCTGGGGAAGTCGCCCGGCTTGATCCGCTTTGGCTTCACGGTGCCCCCCGTGACGGCGTGCAGGGTGATCGTCCAGTCGGTCCAGCGGATCTGGGCCGCGGTGTAGACGGTCCTGAACCGCACGGACTTGCCGAACTGCTCGAAGTCGCACGACCGGGTGAAGCTGCGGGCCTTGGAATCCCAGTCGCTGCCGAAGGTGTAGTAGATCTTGTAGCTGCCGTCCCGCACCCCCCGGATCTTGAACTTCGACTTCTTTCTGACGTATACGGTGACCGCCTTCCGCTTGCCGCGCACCAGGACGACGACGGCGTCCTGCCGGGTGCCGTTGCGCAGTTCGAGGAAGGCGCGACTCGGACGGCCCTCGGAGGCGATGAACCTGCCGTTGGACAGCCGGCGGGTGCGCTGTTTGGGCGCCTTGACCGAGATGACGCTCGCCGGATATCCGCTCAGCGCGTCGGCCGCCTTCTCCACATCGGACAGCTCCCCCGCTCTGTCCATGCCGGTCAGCACGGCGGGGCCGGTGCAGAACCGCTGTGCCTCGGCGTCCCGGCGGGCGCCTCCGAAGGCGACCGACAGGGCGCGCAGGGCCTCGACGTAGTCGTCGTGCTGGACCTTCACCTCCGCGGGAGGGGCCAGGTCGGCCAATCGGGTCACCGCGCCGTCCACCGCGGTGGAGGTCTGCTTCAGCCGCTTGTCGAGGGTCTTCAGCCCGCCGGTCGCGGCCAGCTTCTTCACCGCGGCACGCACCGGGCCGCGCGCCTTCTCCAGCTCGGTCCGGTACTCCTCGGGCGTCAGCGTCACGGCGGCGGGTGAGGTGGCGGGTGAGCCGGTGGGCGGCGAAGAGGCCCGGCCGCCGGACCCCTGGCCCACTCCGGCCACACCGCCCGCGGTGGCCGGGCCGACCACCTTCTCGTCAGAGGACGCGGTGCAGGCGGTCAGGGCCACCAGGGTTGCCACGGCACAGGCGAGGATACGGGGGGTAGTCACTTACCAAACTATTGCCGCATCGATCATTGTCCGTCAAACAGTGCCGGAAAGTCGGTGGTCTCCACCAACCCCCCTCCCGATTCACGGACAACCACCGGGTGATACCGACGGATCCCAGGAACGGCAGGTCATGGCTGACCACGACGAGCGCGCCCGATAGGCCTCCAGAGCCTGGGCGAGCTCTCCGACGCCATTGGGATTCCGTAGAAAATCGTCATCGGGACAATAAAGGGTCTGCCGAGGTCGGATACGCGCCAGGCCGGAAAGGCGGCTCGTACGACGCGGTGTCCGAAGCCTCAGCACCCCAACGGCCCTCCTGCGGGAGGGGAACATGACAGCACACCTCTGGTCCTGTCAAGCCTTTTCCCGCACCCTCCGCCATCTGGAGCTCCGAACCGGTTTCGGCTGTTTCCCGGCGGCCGATATGGCGGCGCGAGGTCATGTCCGCCACCACAGACGGGACAACATGATCTACCCCCACACCACCCGGAGGACCGGAGGCTGACACGCCCCCTCATACCGACCAGTACGGGTGAACATCCTCGGCCCGGCTCTCGCCGGAGTGCGTGGAAGAAAACGGCGAAAAGCCCGGGTGCTTACCTAAATCGGGTCTTTCACCCCCGAAGGCCACCCGCGCCATGAGGAGTTCCCGGAAAACCATGCCATCGGATCGGGAGACCTTTGGAAACAACTACCCTCGCCACTTGAGGTGTAGCTCAGAGTGATTAAACGCCTTTGATTAATTCTTGTCGGGAACCCTAGGGCAATCAGACTGAACCGCTACCTTTGCCTCCCTGAGATGACCGTTCTCACGCTTCGCACCTAGCGTGAGTCAGATCCGGACGCCAGGCCGAGTGTCGTCCTCGATACCGGTCAGGCGTCTTGGCAGCCCGGGTATCTCCCAGGGTTCCACCAATTCGGCAGGGAGTGATCTCTCATGATCATCCTCAGGAACATGCTCGCAGCCGGCGCGATGGTCGTCTCAACCCTCGCCGCCCCCGTAGCGATGTCGGCCCAGCCCGCCAGTGCCGGCACCGTGGCACAGGAGGCCACCACGACCGTCCTCACCGCCGCTCAGAAGCCCTGCAGGGAACACGCGAATCCCGCGAGGTGCTTCGCCAGGCGCCACGGTGGTGGCGGCGGTGGCGGCGGCGGTGGCGGCGGCGGTGGCGGTGGTGGTGGCGGCGGTGGCGGTGGCGGTGGCGGTGGCGGAGGCGGCGGCGGCGCCAATGTCACCAACACCAACACCAACACCAACATCGTCGGCGGCGGAGGCGGCGGCGGCGGAGGCGGCGGTCCCCGTGGCGGTGGCGGCGGAGGCGGCGGCGGAGGCGGCGGTCCCCGTGGCGGTGGCGGCGGAGGCGGCGGTGGCGGCGGCGGCGGTGGCGGCGGTGGCGGCGGCTGATCCACCGACAGCCTCGGAGACCATCGCCAGATGCACCCGAGACCGCACGTGCCAAGCGATGAGGCGCTAGGAACACCGGCGCCCGCCCGACGATCGGGACGGCTCCGGCAGTGAGCCCACGTCAACAGATCGGGATGTTCCGCACCGGTCGCCCTCGGCGACCGGTGCGGATCCCGATCACTGTCGAGACGTCACCCGGATCTCAGCCGGACGGCCGGATCACGAGGAGCGAGCGCGGGCGTTTGGTGAACTCCGCCTCGCCCGTGACCGTGAACGTCTCACCGTCACGCGCCAGCGGCAGCCGGCCCGAGGGAGCCGAGAGGCGCAGCGTGTCGGCCTGCCACTGCTGGTAGTGGCGTGAGAGCTTCACCCTTGCGGCCAGCAGGCTGAGAAACACCCGCACCCGGGGCAGCCGGTCGGCGGCGGCGAGCACGCGGATGTCCAGCAGACCGTCTTCCAGGCGTTGCCGCCTGGCGGGAGCACCACCGCGTGCCTCGTAACGACAGTTGCCCACGAACACCGTCCAGACACGCCTGGGCACACCGTCCACGATGAGATCCACCGGCCGCGCGCCCCCGGGGCCGAGGACCTCGGCCATGGCCCAGAGCAGCGCGGGCCACGTGCCGATCCGGCTCTGCCGCCGTTCCCTGCTCTCCGCCAGTGCCTGGTAGAGGCCCACACTGACGGAGTTGACGAACGTCCGGCCCGCGACCTCACCGACGTCGACGGCCACGAGGTCACCGTTGCGGTACGCCTCAGCCGCCTCCTGCACGGTCTCGACTCCGAGTGCGCGGGCGAATCGGCCGCGGACGCCCGTGGGGACGACCAGCAGCGGGGTCGCCGCGCCCGCCGTCTCCTGTGCCGCGAGGTTGACCACGGCGTCCCCTCCGGCCACCGCGAGCACCTTGGCCCGCGAAGCGGCGTCCCGCACGGCGGCCCCGAGGTCGGCACCCGGCGCCACCTCGACGACCTCGGCCCGGGGAAGGGCCGCGCGCAGCGTCTCCGCCGTTCCCGCGGCGGCGTCGGCCGCGCCGTCGACCACGGCGACCGCCCCCTCGCCCTCCGGGTCGAGCAGAGCGGAGGGCGCCGTGAGGGCGGCGCGGGCGTGCCCCGCCTCTCCGGCGTCGGGCCAGATGCGGCGGGTGACCAGTCCCGCCGCCACGCCGATCCCGGCCCCCGCGAGCACGTCGCCCGGATAGTGCACGCCGGTGTAGACGCGGGAGAAGCAGACGGCGGCCGCGAGAAGCGCGACGGGGACCGCGACCGCGCGAGGCGCCTCCATCGCCACGGCCGCGGCGAAGGCGGCCGCCGAGGCGGAGTGGCCCGAGGGGAACGACGCCGAGGTGGGCATCTTGATCAGCCGGGCGAGCGGGAGCCCTTCTGCCGACGGCCGGCTCCGGCGGAAGGCCTGCTTGCCGACCAGGTTGACCAGCGGGCTGGCCAGGCTGACCGCGAGCAGCCCTCTGGTCGCGGCGCGGCGCAACGGCCGGCGCCCGCTGACCGCGAACGCTCCGGCCACCCCGGCCCACAGCAGGGAGTTGTCCGCCGCGCGTGACAGCGCGGGCACGACACGTTCAAGACCGGGCAACCTCGCGCTCGCCACCATGGCGAACACCCTCCGGTCCAGCCTGCTCAGCCGTGAGCTCAACCGCATGCGTCACACCCTCCCGCGACGACGAAGAACGATGACAGAGGAACGGACAGTCATTTGATTCTGCCGCCTACCCCGACAGGCGGTGCCCGGCACGTCCCCACCGCTTCCATGCTTCTTGTCAGAACGGCTTTAACGACACGGTCCCGCTAGGCCCTGTCCTCCGCCCCGGCTTCCGGCGCGGCGAGGATCGCCGGCTCGTAGCCCCGGGCGGCGAGTTCGGCCTCGATCGCGGCGCAGACGGTCTCCACCACCGTGACGCGGGCCAGGCGTTTGTCGTCACCGGGGACCACGTGCCACGGCGCCTTCGGATGGTCGGTACGTGCGAGCATGTCCTCCACCGCGGTCTCGTACAGCGGACGCTTCTCGCGGTTGCGCCAGTCCTCGTCCGTGAGCTTCCAGGCCCGCAGCGGGTCACCGGCCCGGTCCTGGAAGCGCCGTAGCTGCTCGTCCTCGGAGACGTGCATCCAGAACTTGACCAAGATCATTCCCTCGGCCGTGAGGGTCCGCTCGAACTCCACGATCTCCCCGTACGCGCGGGACCACTGCTCCTCGCCGGCGAAGCCCTCGACCCGCTCCACCAGCACCCGGCCGTACCAGGAGCGGTCGAGCACGGTCATCCCGCCCCAGCCGGGCAGGACCGGCCAGAACCGCCACAGGAAGTGGTGGCGCTTCTCGTCGTAGGTCGGCGCGGCGAACTGCGCGACGCGAACGTGGCGCGGGTCCAGCGGGCGCACCAGCCGCTTGATGGCACCTCCCTTGCCCGAGGCGTCCCACCCCTCGAAGACCACGCACAGCGGCGGACCGATGCGCTGCTCGCCGATCTGACCGCCGAGCGTGAGCCGCAGGTGGAGCAGGCGTTCGAGAGCGGCGTCGAGACGCTCGGAGGCCTCGCTCTTGGTGAGCTTCCGTGACAGGTCAACCTCAGCCAGGCGATTCATACTGACAAGCCTTGCATGTCCCACCCCGTGGGCACTCCCGGAGAGCGGCTCCGGTCGCGCGCTGTCAGGTCAGGCGTTCCCGGTAGACCTCTCTGGCCCGGCCGATCAGGTCAAGATGGTCGGTGAGCTGCCCGGCCGTCTCGAAGACGCCCTCCTCGCGAAGGAGCGCCTCCAGGGTGTCCAGCCACTCCAGGCACCAGCCGACGTCCTCGGCCCTGGCCACGTGACGGCCGTCCACGTCGAGGTAGACCGGGCTGGTGTGGGCGTACACCTCGCCGGTGAAGGACCGCTCGTGCGGGCCACCGGTGGCGAGGGCGACCACGTAGGTGGGGTCGCCGACGACCAGTTCCGTGGTCAGCTCGCCGGGCGGCCCCTCGGCCAGCACGCCGTCGGCCGTGCGGATCTCCAGCCGCTGCACCTCGGGACCCACCGACCGGGCGGTGATCGTGATCCGCTCGCCCGGCGACAGGTCCAGGGTGGCACCGGGGCCGTGGCCTCCGGCCGACAGCTCCAGCCAGGGGCCGGTGGTGCCGAAGGTACGGCCCCTCCTGACCGCCTCGGCGAACGACGCGGCGCTCAGCGCTCCGTCCACCCGGGCGTAGACCCGCGCCCAGCCGGGCGGGTTGGACTGGTTTCCCCGCCGGGCGAAGGAGACCATCGCATCGGTCCCCGCGGTGACCGCGATGCGGTTGCCCGCCCCGATCAGGTGCCGGTAGACGGCGGCGGTCGCGGTGATCGAGGTCTGGCTGAGCACGTCGAGGGTGTCGACGAGGCCGAGGGCCGCGTCGGCGACGATCTCCCTGGAGGAGCAGTTGCGTCCCCGCAGCAGTGCCTTGTCCGGTGCGTCGGCGTCGGCGAACGGCGTGTGGAAGGGATGACTGTAGCCGGTCACGGCGCCGAGGCCGCGGAGTTCCTCGCAGGCGACGCTGTTGGGCGGCCAGTCGGCGGTGCCGAGGAAACCCGTGTGGAACCGTGCGGGCGGAGCCGAGACGCCGAAGGCGTAGAGGTGGCCGAGCAGGTCGTTGCGGTACTCCACCCCGATCCTGGCCACGTGCGAGGCGTCGGACCAGGGCAGGTCACGTCCCGCCCAGTGCTCCAGCGCCTCGGAGTCGTAGACCCGCTCGGAGGAGACGTTCCCCGCGACCAGGTTGAGGACGTGCAGGTCCTCGCCGTGCTGCATGGTCCCCGCGAGCTCGGGCGTGCCGACCATGTCGCCTGCCCAGTTGAGGTGGACGTGCATGTCCCCGCCGTACCAGCCGAGGGCCGCCGCGTCGTAGAGCCGCTCTGGGGTCAGCTCGACGAGGGTCTCCTCCCCCGCGGCCGGGGTGAGCGTGACCTCGGCGGAGCCGTACTCCATGCCCCTGGAGACCCGGACCGTCAGTGTCTCGGCCGGGACGTCCAGGACCAGGTCGTCGCCGTGGAAGTAGGGCATCACGTGGTAGTCGTACCTGTCCGGGGCACCCTCGGGATACCAGCCCTGCCCGTGCTCGCCGTACACGCTCCACTTGCACGCCAGGCCCGCGCGCACCCGCAGGCGGGCCGCGGGAGCCCGGCGTGCCAGTGACGACAGGTCGACCGGTAGGCCGTCGGCGACCACCTCGCTCCGATTCGTGATCTTGATGAGCCGGGCACCGCCGGGGCCGACCACGTGCGCCCGCCCGTCCACCAGCACGGCGACGGCATCCCGCAGGAGTTCGAGGCCATCCGCAAGGGCGAGATCGACGCCACGGTCTCCCAGCCGGCCGACCTCTACGCCAAGTACGCGATGT
>NZ_JBEXUE010000253.1:0-14564 GCF_040614275.1 Streptosporangium sp. NPDC006013 | reverse complement strand
GCCACGACCGCGACCTCCTCCGGCACCGTCGCCGGCACCGTCGCCGACACGCCGCCATCGGCGGGAACGGGTGCGCGGTCCGGCAGGTCCACGACGAAGATGAGCGTCTCGCCGGGCTTGATGCGGTTACCCGCACCGGCGTTGCCGTAGCCGAGGTGCGGCGGGATGGTGAGACGGCGACGGCCGCCGACCTTCATGCCCGCGACGCCCTGGTCCCAGCCCGCGATGACCCGGCCCCCGCCCAGCGGGAACTGGAAGGCGTCGCCGCGGTTCCACGACGCGTCGAACTCCTCGCCCGTCGAGAAGGCCACGCCGACGTAGTGCACGGTGACCTGGTGCCCCGGCTTGGCCTCCGGGCCGTCCCCTACGACGATGTCGACGATCTCCAGCTCCGAGGGCGGGGCGCCTTCCGGAAAGTCGATCTCCGGCTTCTCCAGTGCCACGTGGTTCTCCTTGGTTGGATACGCGCCGGTCGATTTCCGACCGGCCGGACGACTCTACGGGGTCCGGCGCCGCCACGAGAGCCACGGGGACGGGATGGCTCCCGCGTCGTCCTTCGGGAAAGGAGCGTGGAGCGGGCGGGGAGGCGAGGCGCACGGGATTCACCACCGGAGTAACGGCGCGCGTGGGCATGCTGGGACCCGGCCGTGGGACGAGTCGTCGGGCCACCTGGTCCACCTGGTCCACAGTCGGCGGCATCCACGCCGCGGGTGGCCGGCGACGGGTGGAGCCCTGTTGAGAGTCACTGGGGAGCGCTCTCTGGTTGAGAGAGTGACCCGGCTCGCGAGGAGTGTCAAGGGTGTGGAGCAGCATCGTGGAACACGATGGAAACGCGACCTTAATGTGACCTTTTATTGTGGGAGCGCTCCATCCACTGCTAAATCTAACTCTTAAACATGCTTGACCTGGGAAAACGCCTCGAACTCTGGGAGAGCGCTCTCCAAGAAAAGTCGACTTTAGGGCGCAGGTCGGCGTTCGGGGGGCCGTTGACACGCAACCCCGTTGGTATCAATCTGCTCAGGGAGCGCTCTCTCCATGATCATTTATGAGGACCCAAGGAGGGTTCCATGCGTAAGTCACGCCACCGGTTCCTCGCCCCGATGGTCGCCGTCTCCGCCCTGGCCCTGGGCCTCACCGCCTGCGGCGGCGACGGCGGCGGTACCACCGCAGACGGTGGGGCGGCCTCCCAGCCGGCCGAGAAGATCAAGCTGACCGTCGGGCTGTTCAGCGACTTCCACTTCGCGCCGCTGTACGAGGAGTTCAAGAAGACCCACCCCAACGTGGAGATCGTGGAGCGCCGCGCGCAGTTCAACGACCACCACGCCAACCTCATCACGCAGCTCACCACCGGCGCGGGCGCCGCGGACGTGGTCGCGGTCGAGGGCGGCTACATCGCCTCCTTCACGCCGGTGCCCGACAAGTTCTACAACCTCAAGGACTACGGGCTGGACTCGCGCCAGAGCGAGTACCTCGACTGGAAGTGGAAGCTGGGCGTCTCCAACGACGGCTCCTCGCTCATGGGACTGGGCACCGACGTCGGCGGCCTGGCCATGTGCTACCGCCCCGACCTGTTCAAGAAGGCCGGCCTGCCAACCGGCCGTGACGAGGTGTCGGCGCTCTGGCCGACCTGGGACGGCTACATCGAGACCGGCAAGAAGTTCGTCGCGGCCAAGGTGGCGGGCGCCAAGTTCACCGACGGTCCCGGTGAGCATTTCCGCGCCATGGTCGAGCAGGCCCCCGTCGGTTTCTACGACGACCAGTACAACATCGTCGCCGCCACCAACCCCGAGGTGCGCAAGGCGTTCGACACGGGCGTGAAGATGATCGACAACGGTCTCTCCGCCAACCTCGCCGCCTTCTCGCCGCCGTGGAACACCGGAATCGCCAAGGGCACCTTCGCCACCATGGTCTGCCCGGCCTGGAAGACCGGCACGATCAAGGACCAGAAGCCCGGTGAGGGCACTTGGGACATCGCCGCGGTGCCCGGCGGCGGCGGCAACCAGGGCGGCACCCACCTGATGCTGCCCAAGCAGGGCAAGCACCCCAAGGAGGCCGCGGAACTGATCAACCTGCTGACCAGCAAGGAGAGCCAGATCAAGCTCTTCAAGGAGGCCAGCGCGCTGCCTTCGCTGCCCGCACTGTACGACGACCCGGCGGTGTCCGAGTACGTCAACCCGTACTTCGGCAACGCGCCGATCGGCAAGATCTTCACCGACGCCGCCAAGGCGCTCAAGCCGCAGCCCGTCGGTCCCAAGGGCGGTGACGTCCTGCAGGCGATCGGCAACGGCCTTCAGCGGGTCGACCAGGGCAAGCAGAACCCCGAGGAAGCCTGGAAGCAGGCGCTTGAGGACGTCAGCAGGATCAAGTAGCCGCCCCTTCGGCCGACTGGTCTCGCACCGGTCGGCCACCTGCTTGCCGCCCACCTGAGCCGCACGCCCGTCCTCACCAACGAATCCTGGAAAGGAGCTGCCATGGCCACTCGGGCACCCGATCGCCTGGCGGCGGCCCCGGCGGGCAAGCCGACGGGGCCCCGCCGCCGCCTGCGCCGCCACCTGGTCCACCAACTCGACGTCAAAGGCTCGCCGTACGCGTATGTGGCCCCGTTCTTCCTGCTGTTCTCCGCCTTCGGGCTGTTCCCCCTGGCCTACACCGCCTGGGTGAGCCTGCACGAGTGGACGCTGCTCCGGGACGAACAGCCCTTCGTCGGCCTGGAGAACTTCAGGACGCTGCTCGCCGACGACTACTTCTGGAACGCCACCTTCAACACCCTGTCCATCGGGGTGCTGTCCACGGTTCCGCAGTTGCTGCTGGCCATCTGGCTGGCCCACCTGCTCAACCGGCCGCTGCGGGCGCAGACCTTCTTCCGTGTCACGCTGCTGCTGCCCAACGTGACCAGCGTGGTCGCGGTGGTGGTCATCTTCAGCCAGCTCTTCGGCCGCGACTTCGGCATGATCAACTGGACGCTGTCGCTGTTCGGCGTCGAGGGTGTCGCCTGGAACGAGGGCGTGCTGAGCTCCCACGTCGCCATCTCCATCATGATCATGTGGCGGTGGACGGGCTACAACGCGCTGATCTTCTTGGCGGCCATGCAGGCCGTGCCGCGTGAGCTGTACGAGGCGGCCACCCTCGACGGCGCGAGCGACATGACCCAGCTCCGCAGGATCACCATCCCGATGATCAGGCCCACGATCATCTTCGTCGTCATCACCTCGACGATCGGTGCCATGCAGATTCTCGCTGAGCCGCTGCTGTTCGGCTCCTACCTCATCACCGGAGGGGTGGACCGGCAGTACCAGACGCTCTCGCTGTTCATCTACGAGAACTTCGCCAAGCTCGACTTCGGCTACGCCTCGGCCATCTCCTGGATGATGTTCGTCTTCATCGTCCTGGTCGCCGGCGTCAACTACCTGATCACCCGCCGCGCGAAGGGAGGGTTGACGTGAGCGCCCGTACCGCCGTCTCCGGAGCCCGGCGCTCCACGGCCGCCCGCAGGCTCACCTATCTCACGCTGGCGGCGGTGGCGTTCTTCTCCATGCTGCCGCTCTACTACAGCATCGTGGTGGCCTCACGCGACAACGCGGCCCTGGCCGACGTCCCGCCGCCGCTGCTGCCCGGCGGTAACTTCTTCGCCAACGTCGCCCGCGTCTTCGACACCGTCCCCTTCGCCCTGGCGATGGTCAACTCCGTCCTGGTCTCCGGCTCCGTCGCGATCGCGGTGATGTTCTTCTCCACGCTGGCCGGGTTCGCCTTCGCCAAGCTGCGCTTCCGCGGCCGCAACGCCCTGCTCCTGCTCACCGTGGCGACCATGATGGTGCCGACCCAGCTCGGCATCATCCCGCTGTACATGCTGATGGTGAAGCTGGAGTGGACCGGCACCATGTACGCGCTGATCGTGCCCGCGCTCGTCAACGCGTTCGGCGTGTTCTTCATGACCCAGTACCTCTCCCGGGCGCTGCCGACCGAGCTGCTCGAGGCAGGCCGGGTCGACGGCTGCAGCACCTGGGGCCTGTTCTGGCACGTCGTGCTTCCGACCGCCCGCCCGGCGGCGGCGGTGCTGGGCATGCTCACCTTCATGTCGGTCTGGAACGACTACTTCTGGCCGCTGGTCGTGCTGACCCCGGAGGATCCGACGGTGCAGGTCGCCCTGTCCACGCTGGCCAGCGGATACGTCAACGACTACGTGCTCGGCCTGGCGGGCACCACGCTCGGCACCCTGCCGCTGATGCTGGTGTTCGCTCTTCTCGGTAAACAGATCATCGGAGGAATCATGCAGGGAGCGGTGAAGGGATGACCGTCGTCGGCACTCGGGGGGCCACCCTTACGGAAGGGCGTGCGGACTTCCCCACCGGTTTCGTCTGGGGCGCGGCCACCGCGTCCTACCAGATCGAGGGGGCCGTGCGCGAGGACGGCCGCGAGCCCTCGATCTGGGACACCTTCTCGCGTACCCCGGGCAAGGTCGCCGGGGGCGACACCGGCGACGTGGCGTGCGACCACTACTTCCGGCACGCCGACGACGTCTCGCTGATGAGCGAGCTGGGCCTGGCGGCGTACCGGTTCTCGGTGGCCTGGCCCAGGGTCCAGCCGCACGGGAGCGGCCCTGTCAACGCGCGGGGCCTCGACTTCTACAGCCGTCTGGTGGACCGGCTGCTGGAGGCGGGCATAACGCCGTACGTCACCCTCTACCACTGGGATCTTCCGCAGGCGCTGGAGGACGCGGGAGGCTGGCCCGAGCGCGACACCGCCTACCGGTTCGCCGAGTACGCGGCGGCCGTGTACGCGCGGCTGGGGGATCGCGTCCACAACTGGACGACCCTCAACGAGCCGTGGGTGGCGGCCTTCCTCGGCTACGGCAACGGGGTGCACGCGCCTGGCAGGACCGACCCCGCGGCGGCCTTCCGCGCGGCCCACCACATGCTGCTGGGACACGGGCTGGCCGCACGGGCGCTCCGCGAGGCGGGCGCGCGGGAGATCTCGCTGGTCCTCAACCTGTCGCCGGTGATCACCCCGGCCCAGGTGGCCGATCCGGGGGCCGCGCCCTCGGCGGCGGACGCGGAGGCGGTCGGCCGGATCGACACCCTGCTGACCAGGCAGTTCATCGACCCTGCGGTACGCGGGGAGTATCCCGCCGAGTTCCTCGACATCGTCGGGCGCAACGGTGGCGTCGACCACATCCGGGACGGCGACCTGGCGATCATCAACCAGCCGATCGACCTGCTGGGTATCAACTACTACAACCCATGCGTGGTGGAGTCGGGTCCCGGCCAGGCGGCCGACGCGGCGTGGCCGGGCAGCGAGGACATCAGGTTCTGCCCGGCGGACGGCGTGCCGGCCACCGCGATGGGCTGGCCGATCGTGCCGAACGGGCTCTCCCGCCTGCTGGTGCGGCTCTCCGACGACTACCCGGAGGTCGGCCTGATCATCACCGAGAACGGCGCGGCATTCGACGACGTCGTGGAGGACGGCCGCGTCCACGACGCGCGCAGGACCGACTATCTGGACGGCCACCTGCGCGCCGTGCACGCCGCGATCGCGGACGGGGCGGACGTGCGTGGTTACCTGGTCTGGTCGCTGCTGGATAATTTCGAATGGGCCGAGGGGTACCGGCGGAGATTCGGGATCGTACATGTCGACTTCGCCACCCAGCGGCGCCTGCTCAAGGACAGCGCGCTCTGGTATCGCGAGGTCATCGCGCGCAACGGACTGTAGGGGAACACGATGAAACGACCCACCCTGGAGGCGGTCGCCGCCCGTGCCGGGGTCTCCCGGTCGACCGTCTCCCGGGTGGTGAACGGCCAGACCACGGTCACCGCCGACATCCGAGAACTGGTCATGCGCGCGGTGAACGAGCTCGGCTACGTCCCCAACGGGGCGGCGAGGAACCTGGCGACCCAGCGGACCAACTCGGTCGCGCTGGTCGTCTCGGAGTCGCCGAACCGGGTGTTCTCCGACGATCCGATGTTCTCCACGGTCATCCGCTCGGCCAGCCTGGAGCTGGAGGCCGTCAACAAGCAGGTCGTGCTGCTGCTGGCCGGGTCGCCGGAGAGCCACGCCCGGGTGGAGAACTACATAGCCGGCGGTCACGTCGACGGCGTCATGCTCGTGTCGAGCCACGGCGCCGACCCGCTGCCGGTCGCGCTCACCCGGCTGCGCGTCCCGGTCGTCTCCTACGGCAGGCCGGCCGTGCCGGTCGCGATACCCTACGTCGACAACGACAACGTCGCCGGCGCCGCCACCGCCGTGCGGCACCTGCTGGAGCGGGGCAGGCGGCGCATCGCCACCATCGCGGGACCGCTGGACATGATCGGCGGCCAGGACCGGCTGGCCGGGTACCGCGAGGTGCTCCGCGACTCCGACCGCCGCTCGATCATCGCGGTCGGCGACTTCACCCGGGAGTCCGGGGCGGTCGCGATGCGGCAACTGCTCGCCGACGACCCGGAGCTCGACGCGGTCTTCGCCGCCAACGACCTGATGGCGATCGGCGCCATGCACGCGCTCCGTCAGGCGGGGCGGCAGATCCCCGGCGACGTCGCGATCGTCGGCTACGACGACATAGAGGCCGCCCGCTACACCGACCCGCCGCTCACGACCATCCACACCCCGCACGCCGAGCAGGCCGCGGCCATGGTCCGTCTCCTGCTCGGCCTCCTCGACGGGGGGCCCGCCGAAACCGTGATCGTCTCCACCGAACTGGTCGTCAGGGCGTCGTCGTAGATCCCCGGACGATCAGCTCGGTGGGGAGCATCACCTGTGCCTTCTCCTCCAGGTCGAGCACCATGCGGGCGAGCCTCCGCCCCATCTCGACGGTCGGCTGCCTGACCGTGGTCAGCGGGGGCTCGGTGTAGGACGCGGCGGGGATGTCGTCGAAGCCGACCACCGCGACGTCGCCGGGGACCTGCCGTCCCGCCTGGCGCAGGGCCGTAAGCGCGCCCAGTGCCATCAGGTCGTTGGCCACGAACACCGCGTCGAGCTCCGGGTCGTCGGCGAGCAGCTGCCGCATCGCCGACGTACCCGACTCGCGGGTGAAGTCGCCGACCGCGACGATGGAGCGGCGGTCGGAGTCGCGGAGCACGGCACGGTAGCCGTTGAGCCGGTCGATCCCGGCGATCATGTCCTGCGGTCCCGCGATGGTCGCGATCCGGCGGCGCCCCTGCTCCACCAGGTGCCGCACCGCACGCTCGGCGCCGCCGACGTTGTCCATGTCCACGTACGGCAGGCTGCTGGGCACGCTGGGCCGGCCGCTGCACACCACCGGCACGCCGCGCCTGGCGAGGATGCCGGGCAGCGGGTCGGTTCCGTGCATCGAGGCGATGATCACGCCGTCCACGTGGCCGTTGGTGGCGTAGCGCTCGACCCGCTGGTAACCGCCGGCCAGGCCGGTGAGCATCAGCACGAGCTGCTTGTCGGCCTCCTCGATCTCCATGCTGACCCCCCGGATGATCCCGGAGAAGGTGGGATCCTCGGAGAAGACCCGGGTCGCCGGTTCGGGGAAGACGAGGGCGATCGAGTCGGCCCGTTGGGTGACCAGGCTCCGCGCCGCCTGGTTGGGCACGTAGCCCAGCTCGTCCACGGCACGGTTGACCGCCTCGCGGATCTCCGGCGCCACGCGCGTGGAGCCGTTGACCACGCGTGAGGCGGTCGCCCGGGACACACCGGCCCGGGCGGCCACCTTCTCCAGGGTTGGACGGGCCCTCACAGTCCGTTCCGGCGTACTACCTTGCTGTACCACAGGGCACTGTCCTTGGGGGTACGGCGTTGGGTTCCGTAATCGACATGTACGACGCCAAAGCGTTTGCGGTAGCCTTCGGCCCACTCGAAGTTGTCCAGCAGGGACCAGACGAGGTAACCGCGTAGGTCCGCACCACCCTCGATGGCCGCGTGCGCCGCGCGCAGGTGCCCGTCGAGATAGGAGAGGCGGCCAACGTCGTGCACCTCGCCGTCCTCGACGACGTCGTCGTAGGCGGCGCCGTTCTCGGTGATGATCAGTGGGGTGCCCGGATAGTCGCGCGAGAGCCGCAGGAGCAGATCGGTCAGGCCGAACGGCTGGACCGGCCAGCCCATCGCGGTCTTCGGCGCGTCGGCGAGGCCGAAGGCGATGCCCTCGCTGCCCGGGTAGACGGGGTTGGCGGGCTCACCGGTGCGGGCGGCCACGGTCTGCGGGTGGTAGTAGTTCACGCCCAGCAGGTCGATCGGCTGGCTGATGGTCTCCAGATCCCCGTCCCGTACGAAGGACCAGTCGGTGAAACGGCGGGCCCGCTCCACGACGTCGGCGGGATACTCGCCGCGGAGCACCGGGTCCAGGAAGATCCGGTTCTGCAGGCCGTCGACGAGCTCGGTCGCCGCGACGTCGTCGCCGAGCACGGGGGCGAGGTTGAGCGTGATGCCGACCTTGGTGGCGCCCGAGGCACGCAGTGCCTGGACGGCCAGGCCGTGGCCGAGCAGCAGGTGGTGGGTGGCGGCGAAGCCCAGCGCGGGATCGGCGAGGCCGGGAGCGTGGATGCCCGAGGCGTAGCCGAGGAAGGCCGAGCACCAGGGCTCGTTCAGGGTGGTCCAGGTCTCGACCCGGTCACCCAGCCGGCCGTGCGCGATCGCGGCGTAGTCGGCGAAGTGCGCGGCGGTCTCCCTGCTGGTCCAGCCACCGAGATCCTCCAGGGTCTGCGGCAGGTCCCAGTGGTAGAGCGTCACGATCGGGGTGATGCCCGCGCCGAGGAGTTCGTCGACCAGGCGGTCGTAGAAGTCCAGACCGCGCGGGTTCACCGGGCCCGAGCCGTCGGGCTGCAGGCGGGGCCAGGAGATGGAGAAGCGGTAGGCCGCGAGGCCGAGGTCGCGCATGATGGCGACGTCCTCGGGATAGCGGTGGTAGTGGTCGCATGCGACGTCACCGGTGTGGCCCGAGTAGACCTTGCCAGGGGTCCGGGAGAAGGTGTCCCAGATCGAGGGCCCCCTGCCGTCGTCCCGGGCGGCGCCCTCGATCTGGTAGGCCGCGGTCGCGGCACCCCAGACGAAGCCCTCGGGAAACCTCAGCACGCCGGAGTCCCGAAGGTCGTAGGACTTTTCGGCGGACATGGTCATGTCCTCACCGTCCCATTCTGTGTGGCTGTTCCGTGAGAGCGCTCTCACGAGCATCACGGTAGCGCACGGATCGTGTCAAGAAAAATGAGACTGTAACCGTAATATCACAGTTCTTGACATTGAGTGGTGTGCGGACAATTCTTCCAGAGAGCGCTCTCTCACTCCCCGGCAATGTACATATGGAGGAAGGTCCATGTCGCTCCTCTCTCGGCCCAATCGTGCCGTCCTGGTGGCGGGCACCATAGGGCTGGCGCTGGTCGCCACCGCATGCGGATCCACGGAGGCCAAGCCATCGGCGGGCGGCGGCAGCAGCACGTCCCCCGAATGCGCCGCCTTCAGCCAGTACGGTAAGCACGAGGGCAAGACCGTCAGCATCTACTCGCCGATCCGCGACACGGAGGCCGACCTCTTCGAGCAGGCGTGGAAGCCGTTCGCCCAGTGCACCGGCATCAAGATCACATACGAGGGCACCGGCGAGTTCGAGGCCCAGATCCAGGTCCGCGCGGACGGCGGAAACCCCCCCGACATCGCCTTCTTCCCCCAGCCGGGACTGCTGGAGCGCTTCGCCAAGGCCGGCAAGCTCAAGCCCGCCTCCGAAGAGGTCAAGAAGCTCACCGGCGAGGGCTGGTCTGCGGACTGGGCCAAGTACTCCACGGTCGACGGCACCTTCTACGGCGCCCCGCTGGGCGCCAGCGTGAAGTCCTTCGTGTGGTACTCGCCGAAGATGTTCACCGAGAAGGGCTGGGCCGTCCCCAAGACCTGGGACGAGCTCATGACGCTCAGCACCACGATCGCCGGCACCGGCATCAAGCCGTGGTGCGCGGGCATCGAGTCCGGTGACGCGACCGGCTGGCCGGCCACCGACTGGATCGAGGACATCCTGCTCCGGGAGATCGGCCCCGAGGGCTACGACGACTGGGTGAGCCACAAACTGCCGTTCAACGACCCCAAGGTCGTCGCGGCGGTGGACAAGGTCGGCGCGATCCTCAAGAACGACAAGTTCGTCAACGGCGGCTACGGCCCGGTCAAGTCGATCGCCAGCACCGCCTTCCAGGAGGGCGGCGTCCCGATCACCGAGGGCAAGTGCGCCCTGCACCGCCAGGCGTCCTTCTACGCCAACTTCTGGCCCGAGGGCACCAAGGTCGCCGAGGACGGCGACGTGTTCGCCTTCTACCTGCCGGGCAACGACCCGGCCAAGAAGCCGGTGCTCGGCGCGGGCGAGTTCGTGGCGGCCTTCGCCGACCGTCCCGAGGTCCAGACCGTCCAGGCCTACCTCGCCTCCGCGGAGTTCCCCGCCGCCCGGATGAAGCTGGGCACCTATGTCACCGCCCGCAAGGGCGTCGACCCGGCCAACGCCCAGAACCCGATCGACAAGCTCTCCATGGAGATGCTGCAGGACCCGAGCACGATCTTCCGCTTCGACGGCTCGGACCTGATGCCGGCCGCGGTGGGCGCGGGCACGTTCTGGAAGGGCATGACCGACTGGATCAACGGCAAGGACACCAAGACGGTCCTCGACTACATCGAGGCCTCCTGGCCCAAGTCCTGACATAACTCGATAGGTCCGGTCCCGCGTGCTGCGGGACCGGACCGTCGTTCCCCCCGGCCCGATCCTCCCGGGAGATCCTCCGATGGACTTCGACTTCGCCGCCGAACTGCCCAAACTCGTCCAACTGCTGATCGGCGTCGCCGCGTTCCTCGTGGTGGTCGCGGTGATACTGCTGCTGGTCGACCGCGCCCCGATGCGACGGCGCGCCTGGATCCACGCCACGATCCTGCTGCTGCCCGCACTCGCACTTCTCACCATCGGCCTGGTCGTACCGGCCGTAAGGACCACCCTGCTGTCGTTCATGAGCGGTGACGGCAAGCAGTGGGTGGGCATGGACAACTACGGCTGGATGTTCACCCAGCCGGAAGCGGTGACCGTACTGCGCAACACCCTCATCTGGGTGCTGCTCGTCCCGCTGCTGGTGACCTCGGTCGGACTGGTCTACGCCGTCCTGGTGGACCGCACCCGCTTCGAGTCGCTCGCCAAGTCGCTGGTCTTCCTGCCGATGGCGATCTCCTTCGTCGGCGCGGGCATCATCTGGCGCTTCGTCTACGCCTACCGCTCCGAGGAGCAGGACCAGATCGGCCTGCTCAACCAGCTCGTGGTCGCCGTCGGCGGCGAGCCACAGCAGTGGCTCCAGGAACCCCCGCTCAACACGCTCTTCCTGATCGTGGTCATGGTCTGGATCCAGGCGGGCTTCGCCACCGTGGTGCTCTCGGCGGCGATCAAGGGCATCCCCGCCGAGATCGTCGAGGCCGCCAAGCTGGACGGCGCGACCCCGCTGCAGATGTTCTTCAGGGTGACGCTGCCGTCCATCCGCTCGGCCGTCGTGGTCGTGATGGTCACCCAGTCGATCGGCACGCTCAAGCTGTTCGACATCGTCCGGACCATGACCGGCGGCCAGTTCGACACCAGCGTCATCGCCAACGAGATGTACAACCAGGCCTTCAGGTACGGCGAGACGGGCAAGGGCGCGGCCCTCGCGGTCTTCCTGTTCGTACTGGTCACCCCAATCGTGATCTACCAGATCCGCCAGCGCAGGGAGGCCCTGAGGTGACCGGGCGATCAGGCTGCGCGAGCACGCCCCGGACGGAGGAGGCCACGTGGCCACGTTGACCCATACCGCGGTGCGGACCCGGGCGGAGAACGCGCCGCAACGCGTACGGCGGCGGCTGAGCGGCCGGGTCGCCAGTGCCGTCGCGATCGTCATCGCCGTCCTGTGGACCACCCCGACCTTCGGCCTGCTGCTCTCCTCGCTGCGCCCGGAGGACCAGATCAAGACCACCGGCTGGTGGACGTTCTTCTCCGACCCGCAGATCACGCTGGAGAACTACCAGCAGGTCCTGTTCGGCACCTCCTCGTCGTCCGGCCAGATGATGAGCTTCCTGATCAACTCGGTGGTCATCACGATCCCGTCGGTGCTCTTCCCGCTGGCGCTGGCCACCTTCGCGGCGTACGCGCTGGCCTGGCTGCCGTTCCGTGGGCGTGAGTGGATCTACATCGGCATCTTCGCGCTGCAGATCGTGCCGCTGCAGATGTCGCTCGTGCCGCTGCTGTCGTTCTTCTCCGAGGGCGTTTCCGCCTTCGGCGTCCAACTGCTGCCTGCCTGGGACCTGGAGGGGCCGGCCCGCTTCATCCAGGTCTGGTTCGCCCACACCTGCTTCGCGCTGCCGCTGGGCGTCTTCCTGCTGCACAACTTCATGTCCGAGCTCCCCGGCGAGCTGGTGGAGGCGGCCAGGGTGGACGGGGCCAGCCACGGGAAGGTGCTGCGCACGATCGTCCTGCCGCTGGTCGGTCCCGCGCTGGCCACCTTCGCCATCTTCCAGTTCCTCTGGGTCTGGAACGACCTGCTGGTGGCCCTGATCTTCGCAGGTGGCACTCCCGACAGCGCCCCGATGACGGTACGGCTGGCGCAGATGGCCGGTACCAAGGGCAACGAGTGGCAGCGCCTGACCTCGGGCGCGTTCGTCTCGCTGGTCATCCCGCTGATCGTCTTCCTGTCGATGCAGCGCTACTTCGTCCGTGGCCTGCTCGCCGGCAGCGTCAAGGGCTGACCGGCCCCGGGCTCTCCTCGATCCGGGTGTTCACACACGCGGTGAACACCCGGATAAAGAGAGCGAGATGCCCAGGCATTTCCGACAAATCTAGAAAATGCCCTATTCTGCTGCACGTTCTCGTCGGAGTTTCGTGTCCGGGGTCAGCGAACGGGCTTCCATCGCCATCTGATGTCCCCGCTGGCCTTTATGCACCTATATTTCTTGTTCGTCACCTTCGCGTATCCGTATTTGCCGTGCGCGGCCGCCGGGCAGAACGCGCCCGGTGTGATGCATCGCCAGACCTGACCGTCGCGCCGGTAGGTGCATCCGGCGGCCGAGGTCGCGACGGGCGCGGAAACCGTGGTGGCGGCGTGGACGGCACCGACCGCAGTCGGCGCGATCATGGCGCTGCCGACCAGGGCGGCGACGGCGAGCAGACGTCTCAACAAGCAGGGCTCCTGAAAAAGGGGAATGTTCCGCTTGTGAGACGTCTTAGGCAAAGGGCTGGTTGACCGGAAAATCAGGCTTTGTTGGAGTGCTTTCGCTGGGAATCCGGATCATTATGCTTAGCGAGTGGATTGCCGGTTTTATCGGGCAGTTGAATCGCTCCCGTTGTGGTTCCGGTGTTCGAAACGGTCAGGGATCGGCCGTCGCCCACCTCATCAGAGGGAGGCGAGAAGCGGGAGCGGAGGGGGCAGGTTCGGATTCCCGGCGGACCTCCGGGGCGAAGAACGATGTGCCACGCGCCTTTTCTGCCGCCCCTGCGGGTGCCGGCGGCCTGTCTCCGGTACGCCCCTGGCGCCCGGGGCGTACCGGGTGTGTTTCAGGAGCGGGGCTGTTCCGGAGCGGGCCGGTCCTCGGTGCTCGGCGGCGTGGGGGCGGGGGCGTCCGGGGCGGAGGTGACCGGCCTGGCCGGAGGCGGAGTCGAGATGGCCGGGCGTGCGGAGAGGTCGGGAGTGACCGGCTGCGGGGGGAGGCCGGAGGTGACCGGGCGGCCGGAGAGACCGGGGGCGGTCGGCTGCGGGGGGAGGTCCGTGGTGAGCGGCTGCGCGGGGGTGGAGTGGCCGGGGGCGGTGGTCTGCGCGGCGGCGGGGTCGTACATGCCGGCCGACGGCGGGACCTCCACGACGACGGTGTCGGCCGGACCGGGGAGCGACGACTCCAGGATGGCACGGGCGTGGTCCAGGTGCGAGGCCGTGACCAGCACGTCGTAGCGGCCGGCGACGATCGCGCTGCGCGAGGCGAAGTCCCGCTTGCCGCCGGTGAAGACGTGGTTGATGAATCCGAACGCGGCGCCCATCACGGCGCCCCACAGGGCGGCCCAGAGCACGAGCACGATGAACGACAGCGTGGTCGAGGTGAACAGCCCGAGGAACATCCCGACCACGGCGCCGAAGGCCGCGCCGCTGCCCGCTCCGGTGAGCGCGGCCCGGCCGTTGGTCACCCTGCCGGTGACGGTCTCCTCAAGCTTCAGGTCGCTGCCGACGATCGCCACGTTCTCGACGGGAAATCCCGCGTCGGAGAGCCCGTCCACGGTTCGCTGCGCCGCGAGGTAGTTGTCGTAGCCTGCCAGGACCCTCCGGTCCACCACGACCTGCGTGTCCAGGCCGGTGGGCGTCTCGTTCATGGGTGCTCGCCTTTCGGGGGTGGGGGACGACTCGACGGTCGGACTACCCCGTGACCGGGGGAGGATGCCTGCCGGTATCGGCATCTTGTCGTGTGTGGCGACTCCGGGCGGGGCAGCGCGGTGCGAGCCCGGTGCCGGTCACCGGCGGGGGACTGCGATTACCGCTGGGGACGGGGGTGGGCGCGTCAGCGTCCCCGGCCGCTGACGGTAGCCGTCTACGAGAGGCCCAGGTGAGCTCGGGCCCGGCCAGGTAGCAGCAGCGCGGGCACGACCGCGAGCGCCG
>NZ_JBEXUE010000252.1:0-14567 GCF_040614275.1 Streptosporangium sp. NPDC006013 | reverse complement strand
TCATCGGCTGCACCGTCAGCTCACGCAGGAGGCGCTTGCCGAACGGGCCGGTGTCAGCTCCCGCTCGATCCGCGAGATGGAACGGGGCCCCGGGCGAAGCCCCCGGCCGCAGACGGTCGAACAGCTCGCGACGGCACTGGAGCTGACCGGCGACGAGCGAGCGGAGTTCACCGACGCCGGGCACGCGCTCTTCTGGGCCAACCGTGCCGGACGGTCCGGCCGGAACAAGCCGTCGGACGGGAACATCCGTGCCGTCGACTCGCCGCCCTGGCAACTGCCCGCGGATCTCCCCGACTTCGTCGGCCGCGGCGAGGAACTCGCCCTGGTCGGCGAGGTGCTCGATCCGACCGTCCGCGGCGCGAGGTTGGTGGTGGCCTCCGGCCCGCCGGGTGTCGGCAAGACGGCGCTGGCGATACACGCCGGCCACCGGCTCGCGCCGCTGTTTCCGGACGGGCAGTTGTACGCGACGCTGCGCGGCGCCACCAGCGACCCCGCCGATCCGGCCGAGGTGCTGGCCCAGCTGCTGCGGATGCTCGGTGTGGACGGATCGGCCCTGCCCGCCGGGGTGGACGCCCGCGCGGGCCTGCTCCGGATCCGGCTGGCGGGACGGCGGGTGCTGATCGTCCTTGACGACGCCGGTGGATACCGTCAAGTGGAGCCGCTGCTGCCCGCCGAGGGCGTCGCGATGATCGTGACAAGCCGGCTGCCGCTGACCGGACTCCCCGGGGTGACGGCCATCGACCTGCGCCCGCTGCCCGATACGGTGGCCGTCGATCTGCTCGCCCAGGTGGCCGGCGTGGCACGTGTGCGAGCCGAGCCCGTGGCCGCCACCGAACTGGTCAAGGTGTGCGGCGGATTGCCGCTGGCGGTCCGGATCGTCGCGGCCCGGCTGGCAGCGGCGCGACCCGGCGCGGGTCGCGCAGGACGTCGGCGACGGCTACGTGACCGCGGCCGTGGCCGAGCGTGTTTACGGCGTGGTGCTCGACGGCGACCATGCCGACCTCGCCGCGACCGCCGGGCGCAGGGCCGCGCTCCGCGCGGAACGGCTGGGCGGCATACCCCCCGAGGCGGCGGTCCGGGACACGATGATCGGCGTCGCCGGAGCCTCCGTCCCGGCCCGGGGGCGGGACGGCCACTGGTACTGCCCGGCCAGCGGGGCCCCGATCGGCACCGCCGACGACTGGCACGACGACGCCGTGATCCGGACCCGTCCCGCCGCCGAACGCCTCGCCGAACTCGGCGTGCGGATCCGGCCCCGGTCCGGAGAGCCCGCCGTCCTGCTGGACGAGTTCGTCAGCCCGGCCTGCGGCACCCTGCTGGAGACCAGAGTGCGCGTGGCCGCGCCGGAGGAGGTGCGCGCCCGATGACCGCCGAGACCTGGGACGGCGGCGACCCCGCCCCGGCGGAGCGCGGGCCCCTCGCCGGAGTCGTGGTGCTGGACATCACCCGGGTGGTCGCGGGCCCGTTCTGCTCGATGATCCTCGCCGACCTCGGCGCGACGGTGATCAAGGTCGAGCGGCCGACCGAACCGGACTACGCCCGCGACTTCCCCCCTCATCTGCCGGCCGCCGACGGGAGCACGTTCAGCGCGTTCTTCGCGCAGTACAACCGCGGCAAGCTCGGGCTCACCCTCGACCTGGCGACGCCCGACGGGCGAGACCTGCTCAAGCAGCTCGTACGCCGGGCCGACGTGCTGGTGGAGAACTTCCGGCCGGGCACCATGGACAAGCTCGGCACCGGGCCCGCCGTCCTGCGCGCGGAGAACCCCCGCCTGGTCTACACCGCCATCTCCGGCTTCGGCCAGACCGGGCCGTACCGGAGCAGGCCGGCCTACGACAACTCCGCGCAGGCCACCGGCGGCCTGTGGTCGATGAACGGCTACGCCGACCGGCCCCCGGTCCGGGTCGGCACGATCATCGGCGACCTGTCGGCCACCCTGTACGCCGTCATCGGCACCCTGGCCGCCTTGCGGCACGCCGAACGCACCGGCGAGGGCCAGCTCGTCGACGTGTCGCAACAGGACTCGGTGCTGTCGCTGACCGAGAACGCGGTCGTGTCGTACACGGTGGACGGCGAGGTGCCCAGGCCGCTGGGCAACCAGCACCCGTTCGTACGCCCGTACGAGCTGTACCCGTGCAAGGACGGGTACGTCTTCTTCGGTGGCTACACCGACAAGTTCTGGCGGCTGACGTGCACGATGTTCGACCGTCCCGAACTCGCCGATGACCCGGAGATCGACACCATGGCCAAGCGGTTCGACCCTGGTGTCTACTCCAACCGGATTCGTCCGCTCCTGTTCGACTGGTTCGCGTCACGCACCCGCGCCGAACTCGAAGAACTGGCCGGCGACCAGGTGCCGCTGAGCGCGGTCAAGACCATCGCGGAAGTGGTGGACGATCCGCAGATCGCCGCGCGCGACATGATCGTCGACGTCGAGTACCCGGACTTCGGGCCGTTGCGGATGTTCGGCCAGCCGATCAAGCTCGACGTCACCCCCGCCCGGCCGCGTACGCTCGCCCCGCGCCCCGGCGAGCACACCGACGCCGTACTGCGGGGCCTGCTGGACCTCTCACCGCAGCGGATCGCCGAACTCCGCGCCGCGGGGGTGATCTGATTGACCATCGGCTTCGAGCGGGACGGGTCCACGGCCATCATCTCCTTCGCCCGTCCCGCCAAGCTCAACGCGCTGACCCTGGCCATGTACGACGAGCTCGCCGACGCCTTCGCCCGGGTGCGGGACGACGACACGATCGCCGCGGCCGTCCTCACCGGCGAGGGCGAACGCGCGTTCTGCGTCGGCGCGGACCTGGGCGAGTCGATCCCCGCGCTGGCCGAGGGGCGGTTCGACATCTCCCGCTGGGACGGCGCGCACCAGAAGCACACCAGCCTGTTCAAGCCGGTGATCGCCGCCGTCAACGGCCTGTGCCTGGGCGGCGGGTTCGAGATCATGCTCTCCACCGACCTGCGGGTCGCGAGCGAGGACGCCGAGTTCGGCCTTCCCGAGCCGGGCGTCGGAGTGGTGCCGGCCGGGGGCACACTCGCCCGGCTGACCCGGCAGATCCCGTACGCCTGGGCCATGCGGTTGCTGCTGCTCGGCGAGCGCGTCCCGGCCGCCGAAGCGCTGCGACTGGGCCTGCTCAACGCCGTCGTACCGGCGCAGGAGGTGATGCCGACGGCGCTCGCGTGGGCCCGCCGGATCGGCGGGCTGTCCGGCACCGCGGTCGAGACGATCAAGCAGGCCGTCCTGAGCCTGGGCGACCTCCCGCTCCACCAGGCGTTCCACGCCGAGGCGCGCTACGGGCAGCGGGCGTTCACCTCGCCCGACGCCCGCGAGGGCCTGGCGGCCTTCGCCGCCCGCCGACCACCCGAGTTCCCCTCACGCAAGGGGCAAGGGTGAACCGCTACGGAGTCGACCCGTTGCCCAGCCTGCCCGGCCGGATAACGATCTGGGAGGTAGGGCCACGGGACGGCCTGCAGAACGAGGCCGCGATCCTGCCCGTCGAGGTGAAGGTCGAGCTCGTCGAGCGGCTCGTCGACGCCGGGCACACCGTCGTGGAGACCACCTCGCTGGTGCACCCGAAATGGGTGCCGCAGCTCGCCGACGCCGAAGAGGTGCTGCGCCGGCTGAAGCGGCGCGATGGCGTGCGCTACCCGGTGCTCGTCCCGAACGAACGCGGCCTGGACCGGGCGATCGGCCTCGGGCTCACCGACGTCGCCGTCTTCGCCAGCGCCACCGAGTCCTTCGCCAGGGCCAACCTGAACCGGACCGTCGCCCAGTCGCTGGAGATGTTCGCCCCTGTGGTCGCCCGCGCCCGCGAGGCGGGCCTGGGCGTACGCGGCTACCTGTCGATGTGCTTCGGCGACCCGTGGGAGGGCGAGGTGCCGATCCCCCAGGTCGTCGCGGTCGCGACGCGGCTGCTCGCGCTCGGCTGCACCGAGCTCGGCCTCGGCGACACGATCGGCGTCGCGACCCCCGGCAGGGTTGCCGCGCTGCTCGACGCCCTGGTGGGTGCCGGGGTGCCGGTCGGACGGATCGGCGTGCACTTCCACGACACCTACGGCCAGGCCCTGGCGAACACCCTCGTCGCGCTCGGCCGCGGGGTCACCACGGTCGACGCGTCCGCCGGCGGCCTCGGCGGCTGCCCCTACGCCAGGAGCGCCACCGGCAACCTCGCCACCGAGGACCTGCTCTGGCAACTGGCCGGACTCGGCATCGACACCGGCGTGGACCTGGGCAAGCTGGCCGAGACGAGCGCCTGGCTCGCCGCGCGTCTGAACCGTCCGAGCCCTTCGCGTACGGTCCAGGCCCTCACGCCGTCCGCGGGTTGAGCGGGAGACGGAGGACGAAGCGTGCTCCGCCCGAGGACGCGTCCTCGACGTGGAGGGTGCCGTGGTGGGCGTGGGCGATGTCACGGGCGACGGCCAGGCCGAGCCCGGTGCCGCCGCGGTCGCGGCTGCGGGCGGTATCCAGCCGGGCGAAGCGCTGGAAGATGTGCTCGCGCTCCGCTGGAGGCACGCCCGGGCCGTCGTCGGTGACGCTGAGCTCGGCCATGTCTCCGGCGCGGCGCACCGTGACCACCACGTCGCGCGCGGCGTGCCGTTGCGCGTTGTCCAGCAGGTTGTCCAGCACCCGGCGAATCTGTTCCGGGACGGCGTCGGCCGTCACGCCGGCGGTGAGGTCGAGCCGTGCCGGATGCGGATCGCCGGTGCGGCGCGCGGTTCCGGCCTCGGCCAGTACGGCCAGGTCGACGGGCTCCAGGGCGGCGGGGGGTGGTGCCGCTCCGATCCGGGCCAGCATGAGGAGGTCGCTGATGATGGCCTGCAGCCGATCCACATCGCCAAGGGTGTGTTCCACCAGGTCGGCGAGGTCGGTCTCGTCGGGGTGAAGTTGCGCCTCCTCCAACTTGACCCGTAACCCGGCCAGCGGAGTGCGCAGTTCGTGTGAGGCGTCGGTGGTGAAGCACCGCTGGCGGTCGAGCGCCTGCTGCAACGACGCGGTGACGCGCTCCAGCTCCGCGGATATCGCGTGCTCGCGGGTGTAGCGGCGGGCGTTGTCGACGCACACCGCGGCGCGGCCGACCAGTTCCTCGGCCAGGGCGAGGTCGTCCTCCTCGAACGCGTCCTTGCCCGTGGCGCGATAGAAGCTCACCACCCCGAGCGTGACGCCCCGGGCCCGCATCGGCACTGCGATGAGCGAGTGGATGCCCTGCTCACAGATTTTCCGGCAGCGCTCGGGATCCTGTGCCAGCCACCCGAAGGTGGTGGACAACACCGGGCCGAGCACCGGCTGCTCGGTGGCGAGGCTGCGCCCCTGCGGCGTGGACGGGAGCGGGTGGATGAGCGAGCCAAGCTGGTGCAGAGCGGTCCCCTCGCTGATGCCCGCGAGGGCGACCCGGCGCTGCCCCGCGTCCATGCTGCCGGGCTCGTCGCCCCGCAGGACACATTCGGTCAGGTCGACGGCGACGTAGTCGGCGAACCGGGGGACGGCGACCTGGGCCAGTTCCTCGGCGGTCCGGGTGACCTCCAGGGTGGTGCCGATGCGGGAGCCCGCGTCGCACAGCAGGCTGAGCCGCTCGCGCGCCCGCAGGGCGAGCCGGCCGACGCCCGGCTCGCCCACGGCGAGCAGCCACCCCTCGGTTCCGGTCACCTTCCCCCGTTCGGCCGGGCCTCCTGGCCGTCGGTGAGCCACGCCTTCACCGCGATGGCGGTGGAACCGATGATCGGCTGGGCCTCGAGCGTGGCGGTGCGGCCGTCCGAGAGGGCCGTCTTCACCACCGCCGCCCGGCCCTGCGCGACCAGCCGCACGGCGGCGTCCTCCAGGGCGAGCCGATCACGGCGGCACAGGTCCAGGGGCGTGGAAGCCGTCGCGACGCCTCCATTTGGCGCCCGGAGGAACTCCTCCATCAGGGCCCGCTCGCGTTCGGCCGCCATTTCGAACAAGCGCCGCTCGACGGCGGCGGCCGATCGCCGGGCCAGGACCATCATCTCCGCGTTGGCCGTGTCGTTCGGGCCGACGACGCTGATGACCCCGTTCACCCGCCCGCTGAGCGGGTGGCGTATCGGGGCGGCCACGCCGGTGAGCCCGCGCAGTTCCTCCGCGAAGTGCTCATTGCCGGTGACCTGGCAGATTCGCCGTTCCACCAGCGCCGAGCCGAAGGCGTTGGTGCCCATGTCCGCCTCGGCGAAGCGGAACCCGGGCGCGGCGCCGACCGCGTCCAGAGTCCGGCGCAGGGCCGGTTCGCCCTCGTTGCGCAGGAACATGACCCCACTCGCATCGCCCAGGAACATGCTCACCGGGGTGCCCTCGACGACGGTACGTAGCCGCTCGAACACGGGCCGGGCCGCGCGCACCACTCCGCAGTCGAAATCAAGATCACCGAGCAGGTGCGGCTGCACGGTGCTGGGCGTGAGTCCCGCCTCCTGGCACCGCCGCCACGAATGCAGGGTCACGGCGCGTACGTCATTCCCCGTGAGCTTCCCATCCAGGAACCGCTCCACGAGCTTCTCGTCGGGACCTCCCCCGTCGTCCCAGCCATCTGCCATCCGGCTCACTCCAAAGACTTCCCCACGGTGAGCTTTGTCCACCTTCCGCCCAGAATACGGAGGAAGCACATCTCGAATCTCATATCCCGGCAAAGAAATGCCAGGTCCTGGCCTTCCCCGGCAGCGGCCGCCGTGCCCGCGCACCCTCAGATGGCGGCCTTGCGCTCGCGCGGCGGTTCGTGCGCCCGTAGGAGGGCCAGGCGATCCTCCTGCCCGTGCCGATGGCCGGCCGGGCCGGGCCACAGGCGTCGGCTGCGCTCGTCGATGTGGTCCAGGGAGCCTGCGATGAGGTTGAGCAGGTGATCGATCGTGGCCGCGTCGGGCCGGGCGTACTCCTCGCCGGTGCGCAGGTGGACCGGAGAGGTGTGCGCATGATCGGTCCGGCCCATACGTCGGCACCATGCCCGGCGGTCCGATTTTCCCGCTCCACAAGTGGGCCGGCTCCCACCACATCGACACCGAAGAGTTCTACCGCCTCCGCAAAGGCGTCGTCGAGGAGCCGGCGTCACCCTGGAACCTTATAGGTTCCCAAGATCCCGGCTAATCGGTGACCCTTGTCTAGATTTCGCGCGGTCCGGAACGGGCCCAGGTAAAAGCCCGTTGGTCGCCGGCCGGGCATCGCGACATCATCACCGTTGCTGTTGGACGGTAGACCCCTCACAAGGGAAAGGAAAGCAATGCGTCTACGAATCGCGTCTCTCTCACTGGCCTGCGCGGCGGGGATCGCTGCAACCACATTCACGGCCGCTCCTGCCCATGCCATTCCGACCAATTGTTCTGGAGGGGCCGCCTCGCGGACCGCCTACATCTCGGTCTGCCATGCGGGGACGGGTTCCTATCGGGCGGTCGCTTTCTGTGATTATCCCGACGGCACCTTCACCTCGGCGCTCGGCAACTGGGTGTACATGCCGTCCAGTTCGTATTCGACGGCATACTGCCCCAATAGGCCCGTGTACGGCGGACAGGGCATCCTCGATTCTGGCTTTACCGAAAGGCGCTGATATCTGAGCGAGGACCCCCTGCTCTTCGCTCGCTGTGCCGGTGAATCTCATACCCTGAGATCACATATCTTGCGGGTTCGAGTCCGCCAGTTCGCCGGAGGTCAGGCCGCCGTCATCGACTTCGGGACATCAGGAGTCGGCGATCCCGCCTGCGATCTGGTGATCGCGTGGACGATGTTCTCGGGCGACAGCCGGGAGACCTTCCGCGGCGCTGTCGGTCGGGATCCCGCCATGTGGGCGCGGGCTCGCGGCTGGGCCCTGTGGAAGGCTCTGATCAGCCTGGCCGAGACCATCGACAGGGACGAGAGGAAAGCCGCGGGCAACCGCCGCGTCATCGATGAAGTCCTGGCTGACCATGATCATGCCGGCTGACTCCACCGGGACCGGCAGGCGAGCTCACGTCGGGGTCGCAGAGTCTCGGTGGGTGCTCTGATCATCCACCTGCTGCAGCGCGGACCTCTCGGCCCGGGCCAAGTGTTCCAGCAGCGATGTCACCATCGCCTCCCCGAAGAGAAGCAGTCACACCCACGTGTTGCGTTCACGCCATGCGGTCCCGCAACTCCAAACTGTAACTGGAAGATCCTTACGGACGGGTCAGGAAGGGCTCCCCGGGTTCCTGGCCGAAAACCCGGCAGATGGCTCAGGCGGGGACGGGCTCCTGGCCGGCATCGGTAAAGGGGGGATAGCTCTCGCCGGCCATTCGATCGGCCGCGTCAATGTAGTCGGCAAGAGCGTCGCGGGATTGAGCGAGCCTGTCCATCTGATCGTCCAGTCGCTGCAGCCGTGACCGCATCGCGGCCAGCAACTCGGGACACCCGAGTAGCTCCGGGACCTCTCCGATCGCACAGGGCAGCAGGTACGCGATGTCCTCAGAGGACAAACCGGCACCGAGCAGGTGCCGGATCTGTTTCACCCGCAGCACGGCGTTCTCGTCGTACTCGCGGTAACCGTTCGCGCCGCGCTCTGCCTCCAGCAGGCCCTGGGCCTCGTAGTAGCGCAACTGATGGGCGTTCACACCCGTCCGACGACTCAGTTCCCCGATCAGCATCGAAACCCCACTTGACCTTCACACCGGTATCAACGTTGACGATGCTGCCATGAACGGCAAAACCGATACACCCGTGACAGTCATCGGACTCGGACTGATGGGCCAGGCGCTCGCCGGCGCGTTCCTGAAAGCCGGGCATCCCACAACCGTGTGGAACCGCACGACCTCCAAGGCCGACCAACTGGTGGCCAAGGGTGCACGGCTGGCGCCAACGGTCGGCGGCGCGCTCAAGGCGGGTTCCCTGACGATCATCTGCGTCACCGATTACCAGGCCATGCACGAGCTGTTCGGCGCGAGCGATGTCGAGCTGGACGGCACGATGTTGATCAACCTGACCTCGGGCGACTCGGCCCAGGCCCGGGAAACCGCCCAATGGGCCGAGCAGCGCGGCGCCCATTACCTGGACGGCGCCATCATGGCCATCCCGCCGGCGATCGGGACCGCCGAAGCGGTGATTCTGCACAGTGGGCCGCAGTCGGACTTCGAGGTGCACAGGTCAACGCTCGACGCGCTCGGCACCGTCACCTACCTTGGTGCGGACCATGGGCTGGCGTCCCTGTACGACGTGGCCGGCCTCGCCATGATGTGGAGCGTCCTGAACGCCTGGCTCCAGGGCACTGCCCTGCTCAGGACGGCCGGGGTTGACGCCGCAACGTATGCGCCGTTTGCGCGGCAGATCGCTGCCGGTGTGGCCGAATGGCTGCCTGGATATGCCGAGCAGATCGACAGCGGCTCCTTCCCGGCCGAGGTGTCGGCCCTGGAGACCGACGCGCGGGCGATGGCACACCTGATCGAGGAGAGCGAGGCGGTGGGTGTCAACGCCGAACTGCCGAAGTTGATCAAGGCGATGGCCGACCGCTCGATCGCCGCCGGACACGGTGGGGAGCAGTATCCCGTGCTGATCGAAGAGTTCGGCAAACCCCGCGACGACTGACCGATCCCGATACCGGGATCTCAGCGGCCTCGGTGGGGTCGACTCCGTGTAGGGGTCCCGGGAAGCGATCTTCCAGGGCTCCGACCCACCCCGGCTTGAACACCCCACAGGTCGGAAAGCCCGGTTCCAGATCATGGAGCCGGGCCTTTCGCCATGTTGCCCGGTCAGCGCCGCCAGTGGTGTTCGGGCAGCCTCAGCCGGCGGACTTTGAGTCTTCGTAGGGCGGCCCACATCGTTGCCCGCGGCCACACACCTGTAGCGGTCCGGTTGTCGGAGGGCGGCGGTGCGGGCGGCTCGGCCGGGAATGCCGAGGTCGCGGACCAGGTCGGCGAGGCTGCGGTGGTGGAGTGGCTGTCCGGCCCGATGTCCGGGGAAGAGTCATCGGGCGTTGGCGTTGGTGGCCGAGCACGCCATGTATTCAGTCGCCTTCAGATTCGCTTCAGCATGCGCTCGTGACAATGCAGCCCCATGACCAACGCCCGAGTGCTGCTCGCAGTCGCCGCAGCCCTATCCACCTCACTCCTGGCGGCCCTTACCGGTTGCGCCTCGTCCGAAGGGCCCCAGCCATCGGCCGCACCCTCCGCCGACCAGCAGCGCCAGAGTCAGGCCCAGCTCGCCACCTGCATGAAGAGCAAAGGCTTCACCTACCATCCGGTCGTCTCCCGGCCAGAGCTACCGGAGGCCGTCAAGCAGGAGATGTCCGGCGACTACCCCGCGATGAAGGCGTATCGCAGCAAATACGGCTTCGGGCTCGCCGGCTCCGTCGTCTACCCCAACGACGGGGTTGGCCGGATGGCCCTCTCCCTCAGCGACGGCAACGCCGACGACGACCCCAACAGGGACGACGACCCCAACAGGAAGGTCATCGCGGGGCTGTCCAAGCCGCAGCAGGAGGCGTACTTCAACGCGATGGACGCCTGCACGCTCGAAATGATCAACAAGGCCACCGGCAAGAACCTGAAGTCGATGGAGGAGGTGGCCAAGGCCCAGAGCGCGATGGTGAAGCAGATCATCAGCCGCGAGATCGACGGCGATCCGAAGCTGGTGGAGCTGGCGAGCGCGTTCGCCGACTGCCTCAAGGGCAAGGGTTACCAGGTCACCTCCCAGCGCCCCTCGCAGATCGTCCGCAGCACCGAGGGGCCGTTCATGACCGAGTTCGGCAAGCTCCTCGGCCAGAAGCCCACGGCCGACCAGGCGCGGCCCATGCTGCAACGCGAGATCAAAGCGGCCCTGGACGACCTGGAGTGCGGCAAGGAGTTCTACGCCGCCTATCGGCCCAAAGCCAACGAGGTCTACGACCGCGCCCAGCTCCTCCCCGGCCTGAACATGGCCGCCATGACAACCGAGGGGTAGCGTGCGCAGATCCAGAGTGCTCGCCCTCGTCGTGGCGGGAGTACTGGTGATCGCGGGTGTGGGCTGGGCGGTCGGCTCCCGGCTGCGTTCCCCGGCCCACGAGGCGGCCGCGCGCCAACCGCCCAAGCCCTCCCTGGTCACCGCGCCGGTCGAGCGGCGCAAGCTCACCAGCACCGTCACGGTCAGCGGCACGCTCACGTACGGCTCGCCGCTGCCGGTCACGCTGGCCGGAATGGTCGGCGGAGCGAACGGCGGAGCCAACGGCGCGCCGCAACGCGTCACCACGGCTCCCGATCCCGGGCCGATCCGTGAGGGCGACGTGCTGATGCAGGTCAACGGGCGGCCGGTCTTCGCCCTGAAAGGGAAGCGGCCGATGTACCGCCCGCTCGTGCCCGGCACCGAGGGCGACGACGTCAAGCAGCTCCAGCGTGCCTTGCGAGTGAAGGTGACCGGCGTCTTCGACGCGGCCACCGTGGCGGCGGCGAAGCGCTGGTACGTCAAGCGCGGCTACCGGGCGCAGGAACCCGACCTGGAATCCCGCAAGACCCTGCAGCAGCTGCGCCAAGCCGTACAGACCGCGGAGGAGACCCTGGTGGCCGACCGCAAGGCTCTGGACGAGGGTCTCGACATGCGGCCGCTCCGGCTCCGCCACGACAACGCCCGCCGTGACCTGCGGGCGGCCGAGAGGGCGCTGGCAGGGGCGCCGGAGATCACGTCCGAGCAGGAGACCCAGCTGGCCTCGTTGCGCCGTGCCGTACGAGCTGCCGAGGAGCAGGTCCTCACGGCCGAGCAGGCGCTGACGGAGGCCAGGAAACCGGAACCCACGCCGACCACGACCCCGGCGCCCACGCCCAGCGCGGTGGACACGAGCCTGCTGGAGATGAAGCTGGCCAACGCCCGGCAGGACCTCTACGACGCCCAGCAGGCGATGGCCGCCTACGAGGAGCAGGTCCGCGTCGACCGGGACAGACGGCTGGAGGAGCTGCACAAGGCGGTGCGCACCGCGAAGGAGGCCGAGGCCACCGCCGCCCAGGCGCTGAGCCGGGCCAGGAAGGTCTCGCCGCTGCGGATGAAGGTCACGCACAGCAAGGCCAACCTCGCCGATGCCCGGACCGTGCTGGCCGAGTTCCGCAAGACCTACGGCGTGAGCGTGCCGGCAGGCGAGATCGTCTTCCTGCCGAAGCTGCCCGCCCGCATCGACAAGGCGGAGGTCAAGCCGGGCGACACCATCGAGGGCAAGGTCGCCACCGTGACCAGCTCCACCTTCGCGGTCAGCGGGTCGGTCGAGGCCAAGGAGGCCAAGCTGCTGCGCCCCGGCCAGGAGGCGAGCATGGAGACCATCGACGGCACCCAGCTGTCCGCCACGCTGGCCGCGACCGGTGAGGAGGCCCGTTTGACCCCGGAGGAGGGCGAGAACGGGCAGAAGGGCGAGTCGGACACCGGCTCGGTGCCCATCCTGCTCACGCCCGGCTCGGCCAAGGGGCTCAAGTCCCTGGTCGGCTCGCCGATGACGGTGCGGATCTCGGTCGGCTCGACCGACGGCGAGGTGCTGGCCGTCCCGGTGGCCGCTGTGGTCACCTCCGCCGACGGCCGGCCGCGGGTCAGGGTCGCGCTGGACGGCGACCGCACCCGCGAGGTCGAGGTGCGCACCGGGCTGACCGCCGACGGCGACGTGGAGGTCACACCGGTGCGCGCGGGCGAGCTCAAGGAGGGCGATCGGGTGGTGGTGAGCGATGTCTGAGCCCGTCATCGAGTTGAGCGGCGTCTGCCGCGACTTCCCCACCGATCCGCCGGTGCGCGCGCTGGCCGACGTGGACCTGCGCGTCGGCCCGGGCGACTACGTCGCCATCGTTGGGCCGTCCGGATCCGGCAAGTCCACCCTCCTCAACATCCTCGGACTGCTCGACCGGCCGACCTCCGGCTCCTACCGCCTCGATGGCGTCGAGACCACGGCGCTGCGCGACGGCGGGCGGACCCGGCTGCGCGGCACCCGCATCGGCTTCGTCTTCCAGTCCTTCCACCTGCTGTCTCACCGGACGGTCGTGGAGAACGTGATGCTGGCCGAGGTGTACGGCCCGCATCCGCGAAGCGGCCGGCGGGCACGGGCCGAGCAGGCACTGGAGCAGGTGGGCATGGGGCACCGTGTCGGCTTCGTCCCCGACCGGCTGTCGGGTGGCGAGCGCCAGCGCGTGGCCATCGCCCGCGCTCTGATGGCCAGGCCCGCCCTGCTGCTGTGCGACGAGCCGACCGGCAACCTCGACAGCCGCAACACCGAGGCCATCCTCGACCTGTTCGACGGCTTGCGCGCCGATGGCCTGACCATCCTGGTGATCACGCATGAGGACGAGGTGAGCGCCCGGGCCAAACGCCGGGTCCGGATCACTGACGGGGTGCTCCGTGAAGCTCCGTGACCTGTGGGCCGAGTCCCTGGCCGGGATGCTCGCCCGCCCGGTGCGCTCGGCGCTGACCACTCTCGGCACCGTCCTGGGCATCACCACGCTGGTGGTCACCCTGGGCATCGCGGCGACCGCGGGCAACCAGATCGTCGGCCGCTTCGACGAGCTGCTGGCCACCAGCATCACCGTCGAGGTGCCGCGCGGGGGCCACCACCCCCTGGTGTCCTGGGAGGCGGCCGGCGAACTGCGACGCCTGCGCGGCGTGACGTCGGCGACGGCGCTGGCGCAGAGCGACGGGAGTTCCAACCTCGTCGTGACCGCCAACAACCTGCTCGACCCGACCAGGGTGGCCGGGCAGACCCTCGCGGTCGTCGCGGCCACCCCCGACCTACCGGGGACCACCCACGGCCGGATGCTGGCCGGGCGCTTCTACGACGCCGGCCACGTCGCCCGCCGCGACCGCGTGGTCGTGCTGGGGGAGCAGGCCGCCGCCATGCTCGGCATCACCAGCCTGGAGCACGCGCCCGCCGTGTTCATCAAGGACCGCGCCTACACCGTCATCGGCATCATCGGCGACATGCGGCGCGAGCAGATCCTGGCCAGCGCGGTCCTCGTTCCGCCCGCGCTCGGTCCCGACTTCGGGCTGAAGGACGTCACCCGCGTCCTGGTCGCCACCCAACTGGGCGCCGCCGAGCTGATCGCCCGCCAGGCGCCGCTCGCGCTCAGCCCCAACCGCAGCGGTGAACTGCAGGTGATCGCCCCGCCCAGCCCCAAGCGGGCGCGCGACGGCGCCCAGGACGACGTCAACGGCCTCTTCCTCGTCCTCGGCCTGGTCTCCCTGGTCGTCGGCGCGGTGGGCATCGCCAACGTCACCCTGGTCACCGTCATGGAGCGGGTCGCCGAGATCGGCCTGCGCCGCTCCCTGGGCGCGGCTCGCCGCCACATCGCCGCCCAGTTCCTGCTGGAATCCAGCCTGACCGGCCTGACCGGCGGGGTGATCGGGGCCAGCCTGGGCATGGTGGCCGTCGTCGCGGTGGCGGCCGTGCGTCAGTGGACCCCGGTCCTGGATGTACGGCTGGCGCTGGCCGCGCCCGTGGCGGGTGCGCTGGTGGGGCTCCTGGCGGGCCTGTATCCGGCGCTGCGCGCGGCCCGTATGGAACCGGTCGACGCACTGCGCTGAGCTTTGTGGCACGGCCGGCCTCGACCGGCCGATCGCCATCAAGTTCATCAGGGTCGACAAGCTGCCCGACGGCCGGAGCGACGAGGACCTGACCAGACGCTTCGTGCGCGAG
>NZ_JBEXUE010000251.1:0-14598 GCF_040614275.1 Streptosporangium sp. NPDC006013 | reverse complement strand
GTCTTTCCGGCCGGAAAGACCGCCCACCGGCGGGGTTCTCGGCACCGGAGCACTCACTTCAGTCCACCGAGACGAGCGGCGCGGGGTAGCCGGGGACGCCCGAGGGCAGTTTCCACGGCTCGTGGATCATCCGCTTCGGCAGCGCGGCGAGCTCGGGGACGTAGCGGCGGACGTACTCGCCGTCCGGGTCGTACCTCTTGGCCTGCCGGATGTGGTTGACGGGCCGGTTGGGCCGGGTGTCGTTGCCGGTCCCCGCGACCCACTGCCAGTTGCCGTAGTTGTTGGCCACGTCGCCGTCGAGCAGCCGCTCGAAGAAGTGGTCGGCCCCGACACGCCAGTCGACCCGCAGCCGCCTGACGAGGAACGAGCCCACGATCAGGCGGGCCCGGTTGTGCATCCAGCCCTCGGCGAGCATCTGCCGGATCCCGGCGTCCACGATGGGGATTCCGGTCATGCCCTCCTTCCACGCCTGCGCCGCGTGGTCGTCGTCGCGCCACTCGTGCCCGCGCGGGCGGTAGTCGTCCCGGTTGATCCGCGGGAAGGCCCGTGTCACCTGATGGAAGAAGTCCCGCCAGCACAGCTGCCTGACGAACTCGCCGGTGTCCCCGGCCTCCCCGGCCAGCGACTCCAGCTCCAGCGGCGAGACGCAGCCGAAGCGCAGGTAGGGGCTGAGCCTGGAGGTGCGGTTGCCCGCCATGTCGTCGTGGCCGTCGGCGTAGTCGTCCACGCAGTGTCTCAACCACTGCTCCATCCTCCGGCGCCCGACCGTCTCACCACCCCTGAACAGCTCGTACGTCTCATGCCCGGGTTCGGGTAACCTGCCGGGGCTCAGGGCCTCGGGGACACGGACCATACCGGGCGCCTTGAGCACCTCCCTGCGTGGTCGCCGGCTCCAGGCCCGCCAGTAGGGGGTGAAGACCCGGTAGTGGTCACCGCCGCCCGACGGCCTGAGCGCGTCCGGCGGCACGACCGTCAGGCCGGGGAAGGTGCGGAACTCCACCCCCGCGCGCTCGCACTCCGCCGCCAGGCGCCGCTGCCTGCGGCGCGCGAGGGCGCTGACGTCCATGGTGGCGTGGACCGCCCCGGCCCTCGACTCCCCCGCCAGGCGCATCGTCTCCGCGACCGGATCACCCCGGCGCACGACCAGCTCACCGCCCCGCTCACGGAGCGATCCGCGCAGGTCGGCGAGGCATTCGGCGAGAAATCCCAGGCGGTTGCCAGCGGGTATGTCGGGGTCGATGACGAAGAGTGGTATGACATGACGTGCGCGCTCGCACGCAGCGGCGAGCGCCGGGTGGTCGTGCACCCGGAGGTCGCGGCTGAACAAAACGATCACAGTATCGGTCACGTTTTCCTTTCGCCGGGTCACGCTCCGCCGGTTGCATCCGCCGGGGGCTCGGAACTCGAAGGAATGTCCAGGGAGCGACCGCTCGTGTCGCCTGTCACGCTGGTACGGCAGTAGCGGGCTTGAAATGGGATGAGATGGAAAAGCAGCGACAGGTGACCGCTGATGAGGAGCCGGGATACGGCATCGGCGCCGTCTCACGACGCCTCGGCGTGCCCGCCCCCACGCTGCGGACCTGGAACCTACGCTACGGCGTGGGCCCGAGCCGCCGGAGCCCCGGGGGGCATCGACGCTACGACACCCGCGACCTGTGGCGCCTGGAGGAGATGAACCGGCTCATCAGGAGCGGGGTTCCCCCCTCCGACGCGGCACGGGAGGTCCTGCGGGTCGAGACCGTCCCAGCGGCGGCTCCGGAGGTGAGCACCGAGGAGATCCCCTTCTTCCCCCTGGCGGAGCGGCCCGGCATCCCCACGGCGGCGATGCTGGCGCGGGCGGCGATGACGCTGGACAGCCGAACCGTCCACGACTGGATAGAGGCGTCGCTGGCCAGGCATGGCGTGCCGTGGACCTGGGAGCGGCTGGTGATGCCGGTCTTCGAGACGATCTGCGACCGCCAGGCCGAGAGCGGCGCGAGCGTCGAGATCGAGCATCTGTTCTCCGACCGGCTGCTGGCGGCGCTGATCCGGCTCACCGCACGCCCTGCCCGGCCGGTCAGCACCCGCCCTGTGCTGCTCGCCTGCGCCGAGGACGAGCAGCACAGCCTGCCGATCTACGCACTGGCCGCCACGCTGACCATCGACCACCAGGTGGAGACCCGGGTGCTGGGCGCCAGGACCCCGTACCCGGCGCTGGCGGACGCGATGCGCCGGTTGGGCCCCTCGGTGGTCTTCGTCTGGTCCCAGCTGCCCACCACCGGTGACCCCGCCCCGCTCGCGTCGCTGCCCGTGCTCCGCCCGCCGAGCCTGGTCGTCGCGGGCGGTATGGGCTGGCGGGAGGGACTGCCGACGTCGGTTCCCCACGTCACGTCGTTCCAGGACGCGCTCACCCGCGTCCTCGCCGCCCTGGCCTGAGCTCGGCCTTTCTGCCAGCGGGCCGGATCCCCCTTCTCCCTCCCGTTGATCGGCGTGCCACCGTGTCCTTGCTTGCGATCACGTCGACCGGCCAGATATGAATAGGTTTTGAATAAGTTTTCTCGGTGAGCGGAGGCGTCATGACGGACACCCTGAACATCCGGTTCGCCGAGGGCGACGATGCGGCCCTGGCCGAGTGCTTCCGCGCCCACGGCCCCCTCATCCGCTCCTACCTGCGGCGATTCGTACCGCAGCAGGAGATCGAGGATCTTCAGCAGGTGGTGTTCGCCGAGGTCTGGCGGTCACGGCACCGCTTCGACCCGGCCCGCAGCCTCCCCGCCTGGATGCTCGGCATCGCGCACAAGCGCGCGGTCGACCAGCTTCGGATGCGCACCCTGCGCACGGTGCCGCTGGACGTGGTGGCGGATCCGGCCGGCGACGACGGCAGGGTCGACGGTGACGGCATGGCCGAGCGCGACCAGGTGCGCCGGGCGCTGGCCAAGCTGCCCGAGTCACAGCGCCAGGCGATCGAACTGGCCTACTACGGCGACCTGACCCAGCGGGAGATCGCCGAGAGGCTGAGCGTCCCGCTCGGCACGGTCAAGGCCCGTACCGCCCGCGGTCTGCGCCGCCTGTCCGACATCCTCACCCCGGCCGCGGCGTGAACGGCTGTCATGGAGCGGATCTTCGCCCACCCCCGGCTCCGCGCGCGCTGCTGAAGAGCGACCGGCGCCCCCGGGACCCGGTGTCCTTCCACGCCCGGCACAAGATGTGGCTGCCGGCCCACCACCCCGCGGCCTACCGGCAGGCGGGGCGGGTGGTGGCTCAGGCGGGCGCCGGGTGACCGACTGAGCCTGTGGCCACCGCGGCGGTCAGCCGGGCGGATTCACTCTCACCACCGCGAGGGAGCGGGCGGGCAGGGACAGCTCCTCTCCCCGCACCGTCGCCGACGCCTCCGAGGCGAGCAGGATGTGGCCGGGCGCGGACCGTCCTGGCCCGAGCCTGACGGTGAGCGGGACCGGACCGAGGTTGGCCGCCACCCTGAGCCCTCCCCGGTGGACGACCAGCCAGGACTCGCCGTGGTCGACCCGGACCCGATCCAGTCTCGGGTCCGTCAGCTCGGGGTGTGCCCGGCGCAGCGCGATCAGGGCCCGGTACCAGTCGAGATGGGCCCGGTGGGCGTCGTCGTCCAGCTCGCTCCAGTCGAGCTTGGAGCGCAGGAACGTCAGCTCCTCGCCGGGGTCGGGGGCCTTCTCCGCCCAGTCGTCGTAGCCGAAGCCGACGAACTCCCGCCGCCGCCGGTCGGCCTCGCCCTCGCGCAGGTGCGGCTCGACGTGATCGGTGAAGAACAGGAACGGCGTGCGCGTGCCCCACTCCTCCCCCATGAACAGCATGGGGGTGAACGGCGAGGTCAGCAGGAGCCCGGCGGCCAGCCGGAGCGCCTCGGGCGCCAGCCGGTCGCCCTCCGCGCGGTTGCCGATCTGGTCGTGGTTCTGCGCACAGCAGACGAAGCGGTAGCCGGGCAGGTGGGCCGCCGACCGGCCGTGGGACCGCCCCCGGAAGGACGAGTAGGTCCCGTCGTGGTAGTAGGCGCGGGTCAGCACCTTGGGCAGTGCCCCGTAGAAGTCGTCGTAGTAGCCGTGCCGCTCCCCGCTCACCGCCACGTGCAGGGCGTGGTGGACATCGTCGTTCCAGGCGGCCGCCAGACCGTACCCCCCGGCCTCGCGGGGGGTCATCAGCCGGGGGTCGTTGAGGTCGGACTCGGCGATGAGGGTCAGCGGCCTGCCCACGGCCGCCGACAGCGCCTCCGTCTCGGCGGCGATCTCCTCCAGCAGGTGGACGGCCCGGTCGTCGCGCAGGGCGTGCACGGCGTCCAGTCGCAGACCGTCGATGTGGTAGTCGCGCAGCCACTGCATCGCGTTGCCGACGAAGTAGGCGCGCACCTCGTCGGAGCCGGGGCCGTCCAGGTTGACCGCCTGCCCCCAGAAGGAGGAGGCGCTGGAGTGGAAGTAGGGGCCGAAGGGGGCGAGGAAGTTGCCCGAGGGGCCGAGATGGTTGTAGACGACGTCGAGGATCACCCCGAGCCCGCGCCGGTGGCAGGCGTCCACGAGGCGCTTGAGCCCGTCGGGGCCGCCGTAGTTGTCGGTGACGGCCCACAGGTCCACGCCGTCGTAGCCCCAGTTGCGCCCGCCGGGCACCGGCGGCACCGGCATGATCTCCACGAAGTCGACGCCGAGCTCCGCCAGGTGTTCCAGCCTGCCGATCGCCGCGTCGAAGGTGCCCTCGGGGGTGAAGGTGCCGATGTGCAGCTCGTAGATGACCGAGCCCGGCAGGTCACGCCCCCGCCACAGGGCGTCCCCCCACTCGAAGCGGTCGTGGTCGTAGACCCGGCTCGGGCCGAAGATCCCCTCCGGCTGCCAGCGGGTACGGGGATCGGGCAGCGCCTCGCCCCCGTCCAGCCGGAACCGGTAGTCGGTACCGTGCCCGGCACCGGGCACCTCCGCGGACCACCAGCCGCCGCCCGCGGACGACATCGGGTGGCGGACCTCGCCGATCTCCACGTCCACCGCCGTCGCCCGTGGCGCCCAGACCTCGAACATGGGTCAGTCCCTTTCCAGGAGTGCGACGGGGTGGACCGAGAGCAGGTGGGCGAGCGGGATCCTGCCGGTGTGCTCGACACCGGAGAGCAGGTCCCGCCAGGTACCGTGCGGCAGGGTGAGCGTGCTGCTTCCCCAGCCGCCGCGCCGCTCCAGGCCGACCGGCAGCCGGGTGGCCACCGCCACCGCCCGCTCCCCCCTGGCGAAGGCGATCGCGTGCTCTCCGGCCTCGATCGGGACGTACGGTGCCGCGGGGTCCAGCCTCCGCCGCAGGTCCAGCGCCCGGCTGGTGACCGCCAGCTTGGCCTCGTCCCATGACAGGCCCTCGGTGGCGGGACTCGGGTGTGCCTGCTCCGGGTGGGCCTGGCTCGCGTGAGCCTGGGCCGCCGAGAGCATCCGGCGGCGCAGCGGGAAGTCGACCGGGCGGCGGTTGTCCGGGTCGACCAGGGAGAAGTCGGTGATCTCGTTGCCCCAGTAGAGGTCGGGCACGCCGGGCAGCATGAGCTGGACGAGCTTCTGGCCCAGCGAGTTGGACCTGGCGTACGGCTCGATCCGCGCGGTGAACTCCTTGATCGAGGCGCCGCACTCCTCGACGGCCCGGGCGACGAAGTCGCGGATGCCGCGCTCGTAGGCCGGGTCGGGGGTGGCCCAGGAGATCGAGGTCTTGGCCTCGCGGGCCGCCTTGAACAGGTAGTCGAAGAACCTGTCGGGGCCGATCGGCCAGGAGGCCATCAGGTTCTGCCAGGCCAGGTAGTCCAGGGCCGGGTCGAAGGAGACTTTCGAGGACCACTCGCCGACCGCCGCCGCCCACTCCTCCGGAAGCTCGGACAGCACGGCCAGCCGGGCCCGCACGTCCTCCGAGCGCTTGGTGTCGTGGGTGGACAGCGTCGTCATCGTGCCCGGCGGCATCCGTCGGCAGAACGCGTGGAACTCCTCGATCGGCTCGCCGAACCTGTCGGGCTCGCCGCCCACCTCGTTCAGGCAGGACAGCGGGTACCAGCGGTAGAGGGCGGTGTCCTCCACCCCCTTGGCCATCACCGGGCCGCAGGTCTGCTGGAAGCGGGCGACCGCCTCGGCGGGCCCGGCCAGCACCCGCTGGACGACCTCCGCCACCGGAGCGCCCTCGGGCAGCCGCCCCGCGGCGACCTGTCCGGCCTCCTCGACGATCTGGGCCGAGACCTCGGGCACCGGCTCGCCCGGCACCACGTAGGCCCGGTAGACCGGCATCGCGGCGAGCAGCTCCACCAGCGTCCGACGGTCGGAGCCGACGACGGCGTGCAACCTGTCGATCTCCGAGGCGAAGAACAGGCTCAGCACCTCCGCCTTGGACTCGCGGACCACCGTGGCGTAGCCGGCGGGCATGCCGGTCTGCAGGGTGAACAGCTCCACCAGCGGCTCTTTTCCCGCCGGGTCGACGAACAGCCCGGTGATCCGGTTGAGCACCTCGTAGCCGGTGGTCCCGTCGCACTCCCAGTCCGCGGGCAGCCGTTCGGAGCCGATCAGGATCTTCTCCGCCACGGTCCACACGCCCGAGGCGGCGCGCAGCCGCGACAGGTAGCCGCGCGGCTCGGCGAGCCCGTCGGGGTGATCCACCCGCAGCCCCTGGATGATCCCCTCCCGGACCAGCGAGAGGATGACGGCGTGCGTGGCGTCGAACACCTCCGGGTCCTCCACCCGCAGCCCGATCAGCGAGGACACGTCGAAGAACCGGCGGTAGCCGGGCCCGCGCCGCCAGTCGACCAGCCGGTAGTTGGTGTCCGGCAGCGGGAAGACGTGGTCGTGGTAGCGCAGCACGTCACCATCGGCCACCACCTCCCCCGAGTCGCCGAGCACCGGCATGTTCACCTTGCCGTCGCCGCCGGCCCAGTCGATGTCGAACCAGGACGCGTACGGCGACTTCTGCCCCTCGGCGAGCACCGACCACAGTTGCGCGTTGCCCGACTCCGGCACCGGGACCGTCATGTGGTTGGGCACGATGTCGACGACGATGCCGATCCCGTGCTGGGCGAGCGTCGCCGACATCGCCCGCAGTCCCTCGACCCCGCCGAACTCCGCGCGGACGCGCGAGTGGTCGGTCACGTCGTAGCCGTGCCGCGACTCCGGCACGGCCTGCAGGATCGGCGACAGGTAGACGTGGCTCACCCCCAGGTCCCGCAGGTACGGGGCCAGCTCGGCCACCTTGTCGAACCCGAAGTCGGGGGTCAGCTGGAGCCGGTAGGTCGAGACCGGCACCTCGTAGGAGCCGGGCGAGGGCGGCGGCTCGGGTACCTCCTCGGGGAGCTCCGCCGGCTCTGGCACGTCCTCGCCGAACAGTGCCGCCCCGGGGTCCGGCAGAACCTCGCCATGGGCGACCTGCGGCGGGATCACACCGGGCACCGGCTCTCGCGGTACGACAGTGGGCACCGGCTCGGGCGGGACCACAGTGGGCGCGGGCTCCAGGGGAGCGGGCTCGGGGGTGGGTTGCGTGATGGGCTCAGACACGGCGCAACACCCTCACCGAGCGGCCGACCACCGGCACGCTCTCTCCGGCCCGGCAGACCCGGGTGTCAACCGTGATCGGCATCGCCGTGTCGATCTCTGTCAGCCACATCTCACCGTAGTCCTTCGGAAGGGTGAACTTGATGACGTCGTGGTGGGCGTTGAACAGCAGCAGGAACGAGTCGTCGACGATCTGCCGCCCCCTGCGGTCGGGCTCGGTGATGGCCTCACCGTTCAGGAAGACGGCCAGCGACCTGGCGTAGCCAACGTTCCAGTCGGCATCGGTCATCTTCTCCCCTCTCGGAGTGAGCCAGGCGATGTCGCTGAGGTTCTCCTCGGAGCCTCGTACGGGCCGCCCGTAGAAGAACCTGCGCCGCCGGAAGACCGGGTGGTCGGCGCGGAGCTTGGCCAGCCGCCGGGTGAAATCGAGCAGCAGCCAGTTCTCCCTGACGTCGGACCAGTCGACCCAGCTCAGTTCGTTGTCCTGGCAGTACACGTTGTTGTTGCCCCGCTGGGTGCGGCCCAACTCGTCGCCGTGGGAAATCATCGGAACGCCCTGGGACAGGAAAAGAGTGGTCAGGAAGTTGCGCTTCTGCTGCTCGCGCAGGGACTCGACGGCCAGCGGGGCGGGCCCCTCCTCACCGCAGTTCCAGGAGCGGTTGTCGTCGGTGCCGTCCCGGTTGTCCTCACCGTTGGCCTCGTTGTGCTTGCCGTTGTAGGAGACGAGATCCTGCAGGGTGAACCCGTCGTGGCAGGTGACGAAGTTGATGGAGGCGGCGGGGCGGCGGCTGTCGTCCTGGTAGAGGTCGCTGGAGCCGGTCAGCCTGGAGGCGAACTCGGGCAGCGAGGCGGGCTCACCCCGCCACAGGTCGCGGATCGTGTCGCGGTACATGCCGTTCCACTCGGTCCACCTGGCGGGGAAGTTGCCCACCTGGTAGCCGCCGGGGCCGACGTCCCACGGCTCGGCGATCAGCTTGACCTGTGACAGCACCGGATCCTGCTGGACCAGGTCGAAGAAGGCGCTCAGCCGGTCGACCTCGTGCAGCTCCCGCGCCAGCGTCGCGGCCAGGTCGAACCTGAAACCGTCCACGTGCATCTCGATGACCCAGTAGCGGAGCGAATCCATGATCATTTGAAGCACGTGCGGGGAGCGCATGAACAGGCTGTTGCCGGTGCCCGTGGTGTCCAGGTAGTACCGCCTGTCGTCGTCGACCAGACGGTAGTAGTCGGCGTTGTCGATGCCCCGCATGCTCAGCGTCGGGCCCAGGTGGTTGCCCTCGGCCGTGTGGTTGTAGACCACGTCGAGGATGACCTCGATGTTCGCCTCGTGCAGGGCCTTGACCATGGCCTTGAACTCCAGCACCTGCCCGCCGCGCTGCCCGGTGCTGGAGTAGGCGTTGTGCGGGGCGAAGAACCCGATGCTGTTGTAGCCCCAGTAGTTCGTCAGCCCCCGCTCGACGAGGACGTGGTCGGTGACGAACTGGTGCACCGGCATGAGCTCGATCGCCGTCACCCCGAGCGCGGTCAGGTGATCGATGATCTCCGGATGCCCGATCGCCGCGTAGCTGCCCCGGATCCGCTCGGGGATCTTCGGGTGGTTGATCGTCAGCCCCTTGACGTGCGCCTCGTAGATCACCGTGTTGTGGTACGGGGTGCTCGGCGGCCGGTCGTGCCCCCAGCCGAAGAACGGGTTGATCACGATGGAGCGCGGCACGAACGCGGCCGAGTCCGCGTCGTTACGGCTCTCCGGATCGCCGAAGCGGTAGTCGTACACCGCCTCGTCCCAGTTCACGTCCCCCTCGATCGCCTTGGCGTAGGGATCGAGCAGGAGCTTGGCCGGATTGCACCGCTGTCCCCTCCGCGGGTCGTACGGGCCGTGCACGCGGTAGCCGTACCGCTGCCCGGGACCGACGCCGGGTAGGTAGCCGTGCCAGACGAAGCCCTCGCACTCGGTGAAGGTGACTCGTGTCTCCCGGTTCTCCTCGTCGAACAGGCACAGCTCGACGCGTTCGGCGGCCTCGGTGAAAAGCGCGAAGTTGGTCCCCGCGCCGTCGTAGGTGGCCCCGAGAGGATAGGGATCACCCGGCCAGATCTCGATCATTGCACCGCCCTTCAGCGGTGAACAGATATGCCCCGTCTCAGCCTGGACATGCGCACATCTCCATTCCTGCAAGAGTGATCTCGGAGTTGCCCGACGGCATGCCTGGACGGGCCGGGGTCAGGCCGGGCGGAGCTCATGGGCCAGCGCGCGGATCGCGGGTTCGTACACGCGCAGCCCCGCCCCGGCGGCGAACGCCTCCGCCGCCCGCAGGTGGGCCCCGGCCCGCTCCTCGTCACCGTCGAGCAGGGCCAGCCGGGCCAGGCACAGGTCGGTCAGCGACCAGCCGAGCAGCCGTCCCGCGTTCGGGGCGAGCCTGCGGTACAGGAGCTTCCCCGCGACCCCGTCGCCGAGCGCCGCGCAGATCTCGCTGACGGCGTCCGGTACGAACCGGTAGGCCAGCTCGGGGCCGAGTGCCGCGAAGCCGTCGCGGGCGAGTTCGGCGAAGTCCTCCCGCGCCTCGTCCGCCCTGCCCAGGTCGATCAGGGCCAGGCAGCGCAGGAGCCGCCAGGGGATCTGCCCCGGACGGTGGGCGAGCATCTCATCGGAGAGCGCGAGCGCCTCGCCCGCCGCCCCCGCCGCCCGCAGCGAGAGGAAGCGGAACGTCTCCCGCCGCAGCAGCGCGTCGCCCCTGCCCAGCGCGCCCTCCGGGTGAGCCGCGCCGGACGCGTCGGCCGCGGCGAGCGCGTCCGCGAACCGCCCGGCCAGGTAGGCGTGGACCGCGCTCTGCCAGGCGGCCAGGCTGACCGCCGAGGGGAGCCGGAGCCTCTCCGCGCTCTCCCGCAGCCAGGCCAGCAGCTCCGCGGCGGGGCCTGCGGCGCCCTGGGCGTTCAGCTCGACGTACTCGTTCTCCCTGCCGATCCACTCGGTGGCCAGGTCGCCGGTGCGGCGGCCGATGTCCACGATCTCGGCGACGACCGCCCGCCGGTGGTCGTGGTCGTGGCCGGACCGCAGCAGGATCTCCAGGGCGATCAGCGTCCTGGACAGGGTCCGGTCCTCCCCGGCGCGGCGGGCCAGCCGCACCGCCTCCTCCGCCATCGCCACGCTCCGCTCGACCGGCCGGCCGGTGGAGCCGGTCAGCGCGACGGCGGCGAGCAGCTGGGCCCGCCACGGCGAGCCCTCTGCGAGGTCGGAGGCGAGCACCCGGTCGATGCGCTCGGCCAGCCTGTCGATCCCGGTCATCTCCTCGTACATGGCCAGATAGATCGGGTTGGAGAATCCCAGCACCGCCCTGGCCAGCCGGTTGTCGTCGCCGAGCCCTTCGGCGGCCTGCGCGGCGGCCTCCAGCGAGGCGTGGGCCGCGCTGCTCATCCCCGCGGCCGCCTGTGCCTCGGCCAGGTCCAGCAGCAGATCGCAGCGGAGCGCGCCGTCGGATCCGGGCAGCCGGTCGATCATCGCGATCGCCCGTTCCAGGCCCTCCACCGCGTCCTCGTGGGCGAACTGCGCGGTCGCCTGGGCCGCCGCGCGCCGGGTGTAGCCGATGGCCCTGCCCGCCATCGCAGGGGTCAGCAGGCCCTCGCGACAGTGGTGGGCGATCTCGGTCAGCCGCGTCCCGCTCCGCTCCTCCAGCACCTCCGCGATCCGCGCGTGCAGCCTCCTGCGGCGTAGCGGCGGCAGTGCCTCGCGCAGCACGTCGCGGACGATGTCGTGGACGAACCGGCAGCTCGGCCCCTCCCCCTCGACCAGCAGCCGGGCACCCACCGCGGCGTCGACGATGTCGAGAACCCGCCCCTCGGGCAACTCCGCCACGCGCGTCAGGATGTCGGTCGCCGCCTCCCTGCCCAGCAGCGCCGCGACGGTCAGCACCTCCTCGGTGTCGGGCGGCAGGTGGGCCATCCGGCCGCGCACCACGTCCGAGAGCGCCTCGGGGGTCTCCCCCAGCTGTAGCACCTCGCCCAGGAAGAACGGGTTGCCCGCGGTCAGCCTGCCCATCTCCCCGGCCCGCCCCGGGTCGGCGCCCGCCCGTCCCAGATACTCGCGGATCTCCTCCTCCGCCAGACCGCACAGCAGGAGCCGCCGCACGTGCGGCAGCCGGAGCAGCACGCCGAGGGTGTGCTCCAGCGGCTCGCCGGGGCGCACGTCGGTGTCGCGGTACGTGGCCACGACCGTCAGCTCCGGGCAGAGCCGGGTGGAGGCCAGGAACTCCAGCAGCCGCAGCGAGGAGGTGTCCGCCCATTGGAGGTCGTCGAGGACCACCAGCACCCGGCCGTGCTCGTTCAGCAGCCGGGCGAACGCCTCGTACAACTCGAACTGCCCGGCCGGCCCCTCTTGTCCAGCCTGCCCGGTCCCGCTCCCGCTCCCGCTCCCGGTCCCGGCTCTGGCTCTGGCTCCGGCGAGTTGCGCCAGTTCGCCGTCCCTGCCGACCAGGTCCTGCACCGCCTGCGTCCAGGGCCAGAAGGGGGGCGCGCCGGTGCCGTCCCAGCAGCGGCCCCACACCACCCGCCGGCCCCGCGCCCGCGCGACGTCGGCTGCGTACTCGGCGAGGCTGGTCTTGCCGATGCCCGGCTCCCCGGCGAGCAGCACCACCCGGTGCCCGTCTCCGGTGACCGCCCGCTCCAGCACCCCGGCCTCCGCCTGCCGGCCCACCAGCCAGGTGCCATTCTCCAGCCCGGCCGGCTCCGCCGCCCCTGCCGCCCGCTCGGCACCGGTCGCCTCCGCCACGACGGCTGTCTTTCCCGCGTGCTTCGCCGTGTGCCTGGGCCGCAGCGCGGGATCCTGCCCGAGGATGCGCCGCTCCATCTCCCTCGACCGGGGGTCGGGCTCCAGCCCCAGGTCCTCCATCAGCAACCGGCGTCCCTCGGCGAGCAGGCCGAGCGCGTCCGCCTGCCGTCCCGCCTGGTAGAGCGCGTGGGCGGCGAGCGTCCGCAGCCGCTCCCTGAACGGATGGGCGGCGACCAGCTTGGCCAGCCCGCTCGTCACCGCCGCTCCCCGGCTGAGCGCGAGCTCCGCCTCGGCCAGGTCCTCCTCGATCGTCAGCCGCAGCTCGACCAGGTGCGCGCGCTCCTCCGCCGCCCAGAAGGACTCCGCGAGACCGTCAAGCGGTTCTCCGCTCCACTCCCCCAGGGCCAGCCGCAGCTCCCGCACCGCCCCCTCGTGATCTCCCGCCGCGCCCAGGCTCCTGCCCTCGGCCACCTGCCTCCGCACCCTGCCCAGATCGATCGCGGCGGCGGGGACGTCCAGGACATAGCCTCCCGGCCTGCTGGCCAGGACCTTCGGGGGCACCTCTCTCGGCCTGCCCGGCTCTAAGACGCGACGGAGTTTGGAGACGTACGCCTGCACGGTGTTGAGCGCCCCCGGAGGAGGGGCGTCCTCCCATAAGGCGTCGATCATCCGGTTCGGCCCGACCGGTCGCGGGGCCGCGAGGACGCATATCGCCAGCACCAGCCGCTGCTGGTAGGGGCCGATGTCCAGTACCGCCCCGCTGTCGGCGATCACCTCGACCGGGCCAAGCACACGAAAGTCCATCCGGCCACCTCGCTCGCGAACTGCGCCGATATTAACCTTTCACACCAGCTGTCCCGTCCAACCCGTAACAGTCCCGAGGCTTCCAGCTCCGCATATTCTCAATCGGACGCGTTACCCTCCGTCCAGACCACCCATCAGGGGGTTCCGGTGGACTGCCGGAAAACAGCGGAGCTCTGGTCGCCGCCCTCCCCGGGCAGCGGCCCTTCTTTACGAGTGGAGGACATGAGGAATGGGTGGATTCAAGAAGTTCCTGCTGAGAGGGAACCTCGTCGAGCTGGCCGTGGCGGTCGTGATCGGGGCGACCTTCAGCGGGCTGGTGCAGGCTCTGGTCAAGGACCTCATCACGCCGTTGATCGGGGCGGTCACCGGCGGCCGGGAGCCGGACTTCTCGGATTACGTGTTCACCGTCAACGGCGCCAAGTTCATGTACGGCGACTTCATCAACCACCTGCTGAGCTTCCTGATCATCGCCGCGGTCATCTACTGGCTCGTCGTGATGCCGATGACCCGGCTGATCGGCTACTTCGACCGGAACAAGGAGGCCACCGAGAAGGAATGCCCGGAGTGCCTCAGCGACATCCCGGTCGCTGCCAGGCGCTGCGCGTTCTGCACCGCGGTGCTGTCGGAGATCCCCATCGCCGACAGGCCCCCGGCGTAGGCGTCTTCTTCTCCGGGGCGGTACGGCCTTCCGGTCGGCCGGGAGAATCCTTCGGAGGACAATGAAAGCGTGAGCTTCGAACTGGCCGTCTGGCACGAGCCCAAGCCGATCACCAGGGAACACGCTGAGAACGTCTTCCATACGTTCCGTCATGGAAAGCCGCATGGCGCGAGCCCCCGCCCCGAATCGGGGGCTCCCCACTCCGGGGAGCAAGAGCCCGCGGAGACCCACCCGGGGGTGGCGGCGTTCGTCGAGCGGCTTCCCGAGGCCGAGCCGCTCTCCGCGGCCTTCGCCCTGGTGACCGTGGACCTGGAACGGGCCGACGAGGTGGCGTCCGAGGTCTTCGCCCTGGCCGCCGAGTGCGGACTGGTCTGCTACGACCCGCAGCGCGGCCTGGTGCACAACCTGTCTCCACGAGGCGTCTATCCCACCATGGAGATGCGTACCGGCGACGGGATGATCGTGGTCGGTCCCGACCTTCAGCTCATCTCCGACGCGCTCGCCACCATGTCACCGCAGAACCCGTTCACGGCACTGGTCGTGTTCGGCGAGCACTTCGTGCAGAGTTCCCCGGAGATCTCGGGCTACGAGCTGGAGTACAAGGACAGCGTCCGGGACCGGATGTTCCGCACCCATGTTCCCGACCTGGAGGCGGTTCAGACTGCTTTCACCGAGTACGCCACTGGGGAGCGCGCTTTCCTGGAGCGGCACGACTGGCGTCTCGTCTGACTCGTTCGGGTACGCGGGTTGTTCGCCGTGCCCGCTGCGCGGCTTGCTCACCGTGCCCGCTGCGGTGGGCGGGTGTTCCGGCCGGCCGTCTTGGTTGCCGTCTGGTGATTCCGGCCTCCGGCCTGCTCGGGCGCGGTGGTTGCGGGCTCTTTTTACGC
>NZ_JBEXUE010000250.1:0-14640 GCF_040614275.1 Streptosporangium sp. NPDC006013 | reverse complement strand
AGCACCTGGCCCTGGCGAACCCCGAGCGCACCGTCGCGATCGCCTCGACGAGCCGGACACCGACCGGGGAGATGGTCTACGACGCCGGGCTCGGCGCCCCGCCGCGTGAGGTCACCGTGGTCGGCAAGCACTGCGAGAGCGGCGACGTGCTCGTCCGAGACCTGCCGCTGCCCGCCGACGTACGGCCCGGCGATCTGCTGGCGATCCCCGCCTCGGGGGCCTACCAGCGGTCGATGGCGAGCAACTACAACCATGTGACGCGACCCCCGGTGGTCGCCGTCCGCGACGGGGCCGCCAGGGCGATCGTGCGCCGGGAGACCGAGGAGGACCTGCTCCGCCTCTACCTGTGCTGACGAGTACGGAGCCGGGGCCGGGCGCCACCCGTCAGGCCCACCTCCCCGTCTGACCGGCTCGGACCACGATCGGGCCCTCGCTCTTCGAGCGGGGGCCTGCTCTCGTCCGTCCGCGAGCGGCTCAGGTATCCGTCCGGATAGGCGTTTCGAAGCGGGCCAGCCAGGTGGCGAGGAGTGATTCGAGCTGCGCGGCCTCTTCGGGGGGCAGCTCGTCGAGGAGGCGGCGTTCGTTGCGTATGTGCTCGGTGAACGCCCGGTCGATCAGTTCCTTGCCCACGGCGGTGAGTGCGACCACCCGGCCGCGGCCGTCGCTCTCGCTCGGGCGCCGGGTTACCAGCCCGTCACGTTCGAGCCGGTCGATGCGTTTGGTCATCGCGCCGGTGGTGACCATGGTGAAGGCGGCCAGCTCTCCGGGGGCGCGCTCGAACGGTGCGCCACCGCGCCGCAGAGTGGCGAGGACGTCGAACTCTCCCTCCCCGAGCCCGTACCGCCGGTAGACGACACAGAGCTGTTCGGTGAGGTGCCCGGCCAGGCGGTGCAGGCGCCCGATCACACCCTGCGGGCTCACGTCCAGGTCCGGCCGCTCGCGAGCCCATTCCTGCTGGATGCGGGCTACATGATCCAGAGGTTCGCTCATGTCTGGAGTATAGCTTCCAAGGAAGCTATATTGTCTTCCATGGAAGTTAATTTTCGCTGGGCATTGGTCACGGCGATGGCGCCGATCGCGTGGGGGACGACCTACTTCGTCACCCACCAGTTCCTCCCGCCCGGCTACCCCCTGTACGGGGCGGTCATCAGGGCGCTGCCCGCGGGACTGCTGCTTCTCCTCGTCGGCAGGAAGCTTCCTCGGGGGGCGTGGTGGTGGAAATCCCTGGTCCTCGGCACCATCAACATGAGCGCGTTCTTCGCGCTCGTCTACCTGGCGGCCCAGCTGCTTCCGACGAGCGTCGCCTCGACGATCATGGCGACGTCGCCCGTCGTGATGATGCTGCTGGCCTGGTCGCTGCTCTCGGAGCGCCCGAAGGTCCTGCACCTGACCGGAGCCGGCGTCGGCATCGCGGGTGTCTGCCTCATGCTGTTCACCGGCGCGGCCGCCGTCGACCCCCTGGGCGTGCTCGCGTCCGTCGCGGCCATGGTGATGTCGTCGTTCGGCTTCGTGCTGGCCAAGAGGTGGAGCGCCGAGGTCGACGTGCTGTCGTCGACCTCGTGGCAGCTCATCGCCGGGGGCGTCGTCCTGCTGCCCTTCGCCGTCGCGGTGGAGGGCTCGCCGCCGAGCCTGGACGGACCCGAGATCCTCGGGTTCGGTTATCTCAGCGTCATCGCGACGGCTCTCGCCTTCGTCGCCTGGTTCGCGGGACTGCGGCAACTGTCGGCGGGAACGGTGGGGCTCGTCGGGTTGCTGAACCCGGTGACCGGGGTGCTGCTCGGTACGACGATCGCCGGAGAGGTGCTCACCGCGCAACAGCTCTGCGGGCTGATGCTGACCCTCCTCGGCATCCTCCTCGGGCAGCCCGTCGCGGCCCGCCTCGTCGCGATCAGGCGGCAACGAGGCCGGGCAAGGCCGACGGAACCTGCCCGGCGTCGGGAACGAGCCGGCCGCTGACGGTGCCGTGTGGGTTTACGCCGGTGCCTTCTCCAGGGGGCCACGCATTCCCGCACGCCGATATCGGGCCCGGCCGGTGGTGTTCTTGAGTCGGCCTGCCAACACGGGCGGCCTGCACGGTCGGCTCGGAACGGACTCACGGAGAAATCCGTCCCGAGCCGACGTTTACTCAGACTATTTTAGTAGTAGAGATAAAGGGCGAAGAGAGAGCCCTCGAGATCGCACCTGTAAGCCTGGACGATGCCGCCATTGGTAATGGCTTTGAAACCAGTTTTGTTGCAGTCGTTTCTGTACTGGTAGTGGCCCGCGAGGTGCCAGGATGGGGCGGCCTGCGCGGAGGCCGCCGTGGTGGTGGTGGCTGCGGCGGGGCCGGCCATGGTGCCAACGGCGAGTCCACCGGCTATCAGCGCCGCTGCGGCCAGACGACGAGCTCTCATTTTCTTCCTGCCTTTCGTGAAGAAACACGTGCCACCTGAAAGACGACTCCGGTGAGAATCGCGTCCCGAACACGTGATGTCCTGCCGGCAGAGTGCGTGATCATGCTTGGAAAACGCTTGTGAGCCGCAAGGAAGGCTGGTGGGGCCTGTTGCCCGCCTGGTGCGGTCACTACCTGACCGGCCCGTGGCCTCCCAGTGATCGACAAGCCGCTCGCCAGTCGCGGCCTCTAGCTTCTCTCTGGTCCCGCGCGCTCGAAGCGGCAGGGCGGGAGCAGATCCAGACCCACGCGTGACATCGGGAGGAAGAGCGGATGGCTGCGGCAATCACCGCGATGGCGTTCGGGCAGACCGGATTCCTGGTCGTGGCCCGCGAGGACGGGCGGATCGAGTCCTGGGACATCGGATCCCCCAGCACGGTGCGCGTGGTGCGCGACGGCTCGGAGGACCCGGTGCTGGACCTGGTGACCGACGGCCCGCGGATCCTGGGCGTGTCGGCGCGGCGTGTCATCGCCTGGAACGCGGCCATGGAGGTCGAAGCCGATCATGCGCTCGACCATCCCGCGTACTTCGTCACGGTGACGCCGCGCGACGTGTGGCTGGCTGGTGACTCGCACGTCGCCCGGCTCGACCGCGAGCTGGGCGAGTCGACATGGACGCCGATCGCCGACGGAGAGACCACCGACTTCGACGTCCATCCCTCGGGGCGGCGCCTCGTGGTGGTCAAGGACCGCGTCCGCGTCCGTGTCCACGACGCCCGCACCGGCGTCGAACTCCACGCCTGGGACCGCAGGGGCAGGGACGGCGTCCGGCAGGTGTCGGTGCGCTTCGCCGAGAAGCCCGATCACCTGTGGGAGGCCGACAACCGGAATTGGTGGCTGCGGCGCGTCTCCGCGAAGAGCGGGCGACAGACCAGAGACCGGGACCGGGAGCTGGTCAGCGCATGGGCGGGCCCGCTGGCGTTCAGCCCGGACCGCGGGCATCTGGCGGTCCTGCAGACCGGCTGTGACGTTCAGGTCTGGGACCTGGAGGCCGACGCCGCCGTCTTCTACGTGGAACCGGTAGCCGACCGTTCCCGGGAGAAGGTGCTGGCCTCGCTCAGCCGCGTCCCGACATTCGCGTCCGCGAGCCCGGGAGTCCTCAGGCGGACGGGCAGCCGCCGCCAGCCCGACCGCGACGCGGCGGTGACCGCCCTCGCGGTCGCCGAACGGGGCGCCATGGTGGCCCTCGGCGGACGCGACGGCGTCGTCCACCGCTGCGACACCGCGACCGGAGCGATCGAGCGGCTCGGCGAGCCCCGACTCCTGGCACCTCCACGAGGCGCGACGGTCACCCGGTGGACCGGAGGCGTCGCGCACGGCGTCCGCGACGGCGAGCACTGGATCGTCCGCGAGGGCACGCTCGCCAGGCTCGACTTCGAGCGGCCGGACCGGATGCGGGGGGTGGCCCTGGAGGACTTCCCCGCTCTCGACAGGTTCGTCGGCCGCCAGGCCACGCTGTTCTTCCGCGGCGACCTCGTCTGGCACGCGACCTGGGACACGCTGCGGGCCTGGGAGGTGGCGACAGGACGGCTCGTGTGGCACGCCCAGACCCCGGGGCCGCCACGGATCGCGGGCGACACCGCCTACATGATCGACGGCCACTACCACCCCCGGCCCGGTTTCCCCCTGCTGCGAATCGATCTGAACACCCGTGAGACGACGGACCCCCAGCACTTTGCGATCGACGAGGCGTCCATCGACCTGAGCATCGCTCCGGTCAACTGGCCGAGGATCTCCGCGATCGGGCCGCACATCGTGCTGGAGACCTACTCCCGCCCGGAACGGGCGTTCCTGATCGATCCCGAGCGATGCCTCCTGCTCCACGAACTGCCTCGGGACATCGGCCGGGACCCGCACGACGGCCGCCGTGTGCTGCACCGGATCGACGGCGGCTATGCGGTGATCGATCTGGAGAACCCGGCCGCCCCGCCGGGGACCCGTCGGTTCCCCGACCCGATCGGCGCCGTCCACTGGCATCAGGAGATCGGTGCCGACCGCGTCATCGGGTGGGACCGCGGCGCGCGGCGCGTCGTCGTCGCCCGCACGGGCGGTGAACTCCTCGGCCACTTCGTCGGCCACGGTGAGGAGGTGTCGGCCTTCTTCGTCTCGCCCGACGAGCGCACCCTCCTGTCGGTCGACCGCGCGGGCTTCGTCCGCGCATGGCACCTGGACCGGTAGTGCTTCGTCAGGTCGGCGTGTCGTGGGGTTGCCGGGTTTTGTTCATCACCGCGCCGCGACTCGACCCAGAAGCGGCTGCGCCGGCCTGACCCTCTACCAGGTCATCCGCGAGCTACAACTGCTGCTCGCAACCTGGACCGGTGCATGCCCGACCTGCCCCCGAACGATGAAACCGTTACGTCGCAACGGCTATCGACAGACCTGACAAAGCATTACCAGTCGAAATCGCCGGTTTTGGGAATCTCGGAATGGTATCGGACAGTCTCCGGGACGTACGGCGAGAAGGTCCGAAAGGTGGACCTGTGGGTTAGCGGAAAGGGCGTCGTGATGCAGTCGACCAGAAAGTCAGCGGAGATCTTCCTGCGCAGAGAAGCCGAATCGGTTTCGCTCGCACGGGAAATGGTTCTCGATCTCCTCGGCGCCGATCATCCGGCCTACGAGCAGGTGCGGCTGGCCGTCTCCGAGATCACCACGAACGCCGTCGAACACTCGGAATCCGGCCCGGTGGGGGATCTGGTCATGGTCGTCCTGAAGATGGTCAACGACTTCGTCCAGATAGAGGTCACCGACCCCGGTTCCGAGTCCAGAAAACCGCACATAAGGGAGAATCAATCCACGAATGCGGAAGACGGACGAGGGCTTTTCATCGTCAACCAGCTTTCATCGGGAAACTGGGGCATTCGCGACTTCGGGGCTGGCGGCCGGACGGTATGGTGTGCGATCCCGGCGAATCCCTCAGGCTCCGATGAAACTCCCATGGATACGTATGCCATTCCCGCCGTCCAGCCGGAGGCGTAGCATTCGGTGATTTTCTTCAAGCGAGGAATGCGCTCAAAACCTGGTCCTCGACAGGCGCGGTGTGTACGTCTTCCTTCGGCAGAGCAGCCCCGAACCTGAATCGGCGGGGCCGCCGCCTCCACGCCGGGCGAGGCGTGGCTGTGAGCTTCTCTCCAGGCCCTGTCCCCGCCGCGGTTCCCTCCTCCGTCTTGCGAGGCACCACCTGGCCGATCCTCGCCACGGCAGGATCCGCCAGGCAGGGCCCGGTATGTTTCGGCTTTCTGCTCTGACAGGTCACGGATGTGGCGCTGAGATGTCCCACAGTCGTGTCGCGCCATCGTGGCCGGCGGTGGCCAGCAGGCGGCCGTCGGGGTGGAAGGCCACCGAGGCGACGACTCCGAGATGGCCGCTGAACAGGGCGAGGGGCCGGCCGGTGGCGGTGTCCCACAGTCGCGCCGTGCGATCGGCGCCCCCGGTGGCCAGTAGGTGGCCCTCGGGGTGGAAGGCCACCGACCAGATGTAGTCGCCATGGCCGGCCAGTGGGACGCCGACGGGTTTTCCGGTGGTGGTGTCCCACAGCAGTACGGTGCCGTCCTCGCCCGCGGTGGCCAGCAGGTGGCCGTCGGGGTGGAAGGCCAGCGTGTGGACCGGCTTGGTGTGATTGAACAGGGCGACGGTCTGGCCGGTGGCGTCCCACAACCGTACGGTGCCGTCCTCGCTCGCGGTGGCCAGGTAGTGGCCGGCGGGGTGGAAGGCCGCCGACCAGATGGTGTCGGTGTGGCCGGTGAACAGGGCAATGAGCCTGCAGGTGGAGACCTCCCACAGCCGTACCCCGTAATCCCAGCCCGCGGTGGCCAGCAGGTGGCCGTCGGGATGGAAGGCCACCGTGTGAACAGATCTGATGTGGCCGGACAGGGGAGTGCCGACGGGTTGGCCGGTGGTGGTGTCCCACAGCCGTGCCGCGTCGTCCGCACCGGCGGTGGCCAGTAGGTGGCCGTCGGGATGGAAGGCCACCGACCGGACGATGTCGGTGTGGCCGGTGAGCGGGATACCGACGGGCCGGCCGGTGGTGGTGTCCCACAACCGTGCTGTGCTCTTGGCTTCGGTGTCCCACAGCCGCGTGTGGTCGCTGTCAGGGGGGAGGGGCGTGGTGTCGGCGTGGCCGGTGAGCGGGATACCGACGGGCCGGTCGGTGCTGGTGTCCCACAGTTGCGCCGTGTCGTCCCAACCGGCGGTGGCCAGCAGGTGGCCGCCGGGGTGGAAGGCCACCGCGCGGACGGACGCCCAAGAGCTGTGCCGGATGAAGGCGGAGTGCTCGCGGACGCCGTCGGGCGGGGCGGCTCGCGGGGGCAGGCCGACGTCGGCAAGCCTCTGCTTGACCTCTTCGGCCAGCTCGGAATCGAAGCCCTCGATGGCCAGCAGATCCCGTTCGCCGAAGGCGGTCAGCTCGCCGCAGGTGTGGATGCCCGCGCGTTTGAGGCGGTTGTACGCACGGACCTTGAGGTTGAGTTCCTCGATGGGCAGAGCCAGGTCGCCGCCCGACGAGTACCCCGAGCACAGTGAGTCATGGTCCGTTGTCCATGACTGGCGCAGTGACACCGTGGACCTTCCTTAAGATCACACTCTCCCCGGCGAGAGTCTTTCCACCGCCTGCCGAGGTGTCAACCCGCGCCGTTCTCCAGGGCTGCTCGTGCCACGGCCGGCCGACCGCTGTTCGGTGGCCCGGGTGAGTCCGGCTTCGACGGGGCGGGTGGTCGCTCCCGAGGTGATCGGCGAGGGTCGTTCGGCGGTGAGGGGCCCGTGGACACGTTCCGTCACGGGCGTCCGGGGATCCGGCTCGGGTCACGACTTGAAACCTACTAAACCGGTATGGAAGTATGGTTTTTATGTTCGCGGCACTGACCACGTACAACAGGCGTCGCGTGCCGGAAATCGATCTGGTGCGCTGCCTGTTCGTCGACTTCGTACGGACCGACGGCGCCATCTGTCGCTGAGGCCACCCATCACCGAGCGTCAACGACGGCCCCGTGGGTCTGTCGTGAAGCCGCCGATCAGCCGTCCTCACCCGCCCTGACCGCGACGTCGCGGGGGGCACCTCGTCTCTTTCTCCATCCGTCTGGCGAGCACGCCGTAGGAGATCTTTCGCATGGCCCTTGTCGTAGCAGTCATCGGCGGCCCGACCCCGGGTTCCGCCACCGCGGCCCTCGCCGAGAACGTCGCCGAGCGGCTGGAGTTGGAGGGCCACACCACGGTGCTGATCAGCCCGGCGGACCTGCCGCCCGCGGCGCTGATCGCCGGGGACTCCGCCGATCCGCAGATCCGTTCCGCGATCGAGTTGATCGAGCAGGCGGACGGGGTCGTGGTGGCCACCCCGATCTTCCAGGCGTCCTACTCGGGGCTGCTCAAGACCTTCCTGGACGTGCTGCCGCCGGGCGCGCTGGCGGGCAAGGTCGCGCTGCCGCTGGCCAACGGCGGCAGCCGGGCGCACCTGCTGGCCGTCGACTACACGTTGCGGCCGGTGCTGAGCGCGCTGGGCTGTCCGCAGGTGGGGCCGGGGGCGTTCGTGCTCGACACCGACATCGTCCGGCACTCCTGCGGGGTCGGCCTGACCGGCGCGAGCGAGTCCCGCGTCGCGGCGGTCTGCCGCCAGTTCGCCCACACCCTGATCCCCGACCAGACCTCCGTCCGGTCCTCCGACCGGTCACTGTTCTGACCTCGGCCTCTCTCTCCCGCACCGACCTTCCCAGGTCGTCCTTTTGACAAGGGTTTCTCATGTTCGGATATCCGTTGTTCTCGACTTCCCCCGTCCGGGCGGCAGCCGCAGGGGCCGCGCTCGCGCTGCTGGCCGCCGGCTGCTCCTCGGGCGGTGAGGCCACCGCGGGCGCGAGCGGCGCCGGCAGCGGCGCGCCGGTGCAGGGCGGCAAGCTGACCATCGCGGTCTCCAGCTTCCAGCCGTGCCTGGACGTCTCGCTCACCGGCGGCCGCAACAGCACGGTCACCCACCAGATCCTGGACACCCTCACCGACCAGGACCCGAAGACGGGCGAGATCATCCCTCGGCTGGCCACCAAGTGGGAGGTGAACGACGACTACACCGCCTTCACCTTCCACCTGCGCGAGGGCGTGACCTTCAGCGACGGCAGCCCCCTGGACGCCAAGGTGGTCGCCGACAACTTCAGCACGCTCGCCAAGCTGGTCGGCGAGGGCAAGACCGACACCCTGACGCTGAACGCGCTCAACAGCTTCTCCGGCGCCGAGGTGGTCGACCCCCTGACCGTCAAACTGAACTTCAAGCTGCCGGAACTGGGCTTCCTGCGCAACGCCAGCGACCCCTACCTGGCGATCCTGTCGGCGTCCACGCTGGCCACGACCACCGAGGAGCGCTGCGCGGGCAAGCTGGTCGGCACCGGCCCCTTCGTCTTCGACCAGATCGTCAAGGACAAGTCCATCACCCTCAAGCGCCGCGCGGACTACAACTGGGGCGCCGAGGGCGTGGTGGCGCACCAGGGGCCGTCGTACCTGGAGGGCATCGTCTTCGAGGCGGTGCCCGAGTCGGGGGTGCGAGTCGGTGGCCTGGTCAGCGGCCAGTTCGACATCAGCGACGACATCCCGATCACCGACCTGCCGCAGCTGCGCTCGGCCGGGCAGACGATCGTCTCGAAGGTGGTGCCCAACCTGGTCCCGGGCATGCGCCCCAACCCGTACAGCCCGCTGGGCTCCGACGACGCGGTCAGGCGGGCCATCCTCAAGGGCACCGACCGCAAGGAGATCACCGAGACCCTCTACCCGGAGATCTACAAGGCCCCGACCAGCATCGTCTCCTCCGGCACCGCCGGGTGGAAGGACTTCGGCGCAGACCTCGCCTACGACCCCGAGGGTGCCAAGAAGATCCTCGACGAGGCGGGCTGGAAGCCGGGCGCCGACGGGGTCAGGGAGAAGGACGGCGTACGCCTGGAACCGAAGATCACCTACATCATCGGCAACTTCTTCGGCGCCACCCAGCAGGAACTGGAGCTCGCCCAGCAGCAGCTCGCCAGGATCGGGGTGAAGGTCGAGATCAAGGCCAACACCCCCGCCGACAACGCCGCGATGCTCAAGGACATCTCCAAGGCCGACTACGACTTCCTCACCGGCTCGGGCGCCAGCAAGGACATCGACTTCCTCGCCGGACTGTTCAAGAAGAGCAACTCCGCGCTGCTCAACGCCGAGCAGCCCGAGCTGGAGGCCGTCGCCGACGCGCTGAACGAGGCGGCCACCCCCGAGGCCCGCACGAAGGCCGCCGACGACCTGCAGAAGTACGTCATCGACCACGGCCACTGGATCCCGCTGCGCGAGCAGACCAAGGTCGTCGCGGTCTCCCCGAAGGTCAGGGGCTACGTCCTCGACACCTACGCCGCGCACTTCTTCCACGACACCTGGCTGGCCGGCTGACCATGGCCCGCTACCTGCTGCGCCGCGCGGCCCAGGGCGCCTTCGTGCTCTGGGCGGCCTTCACCGCCGGCTTCGTGATCCTCTACCTGCTGCCCAGCGACCCGGTGGAGATCATGCTCGCCTCCACCGGGTCCATGGGCGAGCTCGATCCCGGGGCGGTGGCCGCGCTGCGCGCCGAGTACCACGTCGACGAGCCGTTCTACGTCCAGTACGGCATCGCGCTGTGGCGGTTCGTCCAGGGCGACTTCGGAACCTCCATTCCCCAGCGGCTGCCGGTCACCGAGCTGATCGGCCAGGCGCTGCCGGAGACCCTGGGCCTGGCCGCGCTGGCCTTCGCCATCGCCGTGCTGCTCGGCGGGGGCCTGGCCCTGCTCACCGGCTACCTGCGCGGGGGACGGCTGCGGCGGCTGCTGCTGTCGCTGCCCCCGCTGCTGGTGTCGATCCCGTCGTTCTGGGCGGGGCTGATCCTGCTGCAGGTCTTCTCGTTCCGGCTCGGCTGGTTTCCCGCGATCGGCAACCGGGGCTTCGCCTCGGTGGTGCTGCCCGCGGTGACGCTGGCCCTGCCCACCGCGGCGATCATCGCCCAGGTCCTGATCAAGAGTCTCCGCCAGACCTGGGACGAGGCGTTCGTGGTCACCGCCACCGCCAAGGGCGCCTCCAGGCTGCGCGTCCTCTTCGTCGACGTGCTGCGCCACGCGAGCCTGCCGAGCCTCACCCTGGTCGGCATGACGGTCGGCAACATGCTGGCCGGGGCGATCGTGGTCGAGACGGTCTTCTCCCGGCTGGGGGTGGGCCGCCTGGTCGAGCAGGCCGTCGCCGCGCAGGACATCCCGATGATCCAGGGCCTGGTCGTGCTGTCGGCCCTCGTCTTCGTGGTGGTGAACCTGGTGGTCGACGCCGTCTACCCGCTGCTCGATCCGCGCATCCGGCCGTCACGAGCGGCCACGTGAAGGAGCTGAGCGTGTCCGATCCCGCCACGACCCTGCCCGGCGGCCCCGCGCCGCAGGGACCATCCGGACCCGAGGCGCCGATCCTCCCGCCTGACCCCGGCTCCGGTCTCGGACCCGGCCCTGTCTCCGTCTCCGGTTCCGGCCCTGTCTCCGAATCCGACCCCGAGCCCGGTTCAGGCCCCGACTTCGGGCCCGACACCGCCTCCGCTCCCGGACCCGACCGGCCGCGCCGTGGCGCCGGCGGGGTCCGCGCGGTCGCGCGGCGCCCCGGGCTGGTGCTCTCCGTGCTGTTCCTGGCGCTGGTGCTGGCCTGGGCGCTGGTACCCGGGATCTTCGCCCCCTTCGACCCGCTGGTCGGCTCGCCGAAGGACAAGCTGCTGCCCCCGAACGGCACCTACTGGTTCGGCACCGACCACCTCGGGCGCGACCTGTTCTCCCGGGTCGTGCACGGGTCCTCGCTCTCGCTGACCGCGACCGCCCTGGCGGTGCTGGTCGGATTCCTGGTCGGGTCGTCCCTGGGACTGCTCTCGGGGTACGTGGGCGGCCGGTTCGACGACGCCGTCATGCGCTGCGTCGACGTACTGCTGTCGATTCCGGGGCTGCTGCTCTCGCTGGCCGTGGTCACCGTGCTGGGTTTCGGCACGCTGAACGTGGCGGTCGCGGTCGGTGTGGCGGCGGTGGCCGGTTTCGCCCGGGTGATGCGGGCCGACGTGCTGCGTGCCCGCACCCAGGTGTTCGTCGAGGCGGCCGAGGCACTGGGCGTCGGCCGGTGGAGATCCCTCATCCGCCATGTGCTGCCGCACGCCGCGGGCTCGGTGCTGGTGATGGCCGCCCTGGAGTTCGGTACGGCCATCCTGGCGGTCTCCTCGCTGAGCTTCCTCGGCTTCGGCGCGCCGCCGCCCGCTCCCGAGTGGGGGTCGCTGGTCTCCGAGGGGCGTAACTACCTGGTGAGCGCCTGGTGGCTGACCACCCTGCCCGGCGCGGTGATCGTGGCGACCATGCTGGCGACCAACCGGGTCGCCCGCGCCCTGGACACCGGCAGGGGAGACGACCGATGAGTACACAGCCCCTGCTGCGCCTGACCGGCCTGCGGGTCGGGTACGGGCCGGCCCGGCGCGGTGGTGACCGGCACGAGACGGACGCGGTACGCGGCGTCAGCCTGCGGGTGGACCGGGGAGAGGTGGTGGCACTGGTGGGCGAGTCCGGCTCGGGCAAGTCCTCCACCGCGCACGCCGTCAACGGGCTGCTACCCGCCACCGGGCGGATCAGCGCGGGACAGGTCCACTTCGGCGGACAGGACATCACCGGCTGGCCGGACCGCGCGATGCGCCACCTGCGCGGCGCCGAGATCGGGTTCATCCCCCAGGACCCGGCGGTCGCGCTCAACCCGGTACGGCGCATCGGGCACCAGGTGGCCGACGTGCTGCTGCTGCACGGCCGGGCCACCCGGAGGAACGTCCGGGGGCTGGTCGAGACGATCCTGGAGGAGGCCGGGCTGCCGCACCCCGCCGACTACGCCCGCCGCTACCCGCACGAGCTGTCGGGCGGCATGCGCCAGCGCGTGCTGATCGGCATCGCGCTGGCCTGCACGCCCCGGCTGATCATCGCCGACGAGCCGACCAGCGCGCTCGACGTCACCGTCCAGCGCCGCATCCTGGACCACATCCAGCGCCTGACCTCGGCGAACGGCACCGCCGTGCTGCTGATCACCCACGATCTGGGGGTGGCCGCCGACCGGGCGGACCGGATCGTGGTCATGCGGGAGGGGCAGGTCGTGGAGGAGGGGCCGACCGAGCGGATTCTCGGCGACCCCCGGCACGCCTACACCCGCCGCCTGCTCGGCGCGGTCCCCACCCTGACCGGGCCGACACTGATCGCCACCTCGTCACCGCGTCAGGCTGCCCCTGGACCGAGTTCCGAGGCGGAGGCGGAGTCTCTGGAGGCGCGCTCGCATCCGGAACCGCGTCTGGAGTCGCGATCACGTCCCGAGGCCGGGCCGAACCCGGAGGCATACCCGCAATCGCGTCCGCGCCCGGAGAGCGACATGGAGACTGACACGGAGAAGACACCGGAAAGCGGGACCGTACCGGCGCCGCTGCTGGAGCTGCGGGGTGTCACCAAGGAGTTCAGGCGCGCCGCCTCGGTGACCGTCGCGGTCAGCGACGTGGACCTCGTCGTCGGCCGGGGCCGCACGGTCGGCCTGGTCGGAGAGTCGGGCTCCGGCAAGTCCACCACCGCGCGGATGGCGCTGCGGCTGGAGACCCCCACCCGGGGACGGGTCCTGTTCGACGGGGTGGACATCACCACGGCCACCCGCAGGACGCTGCGTCCGCTGCGGCGGCGCTTTCAGCCCGTCTACCAGAACCCGTTCGCCTCCCTGGACCCGAGGCTCTCGGTCGCGGCGCTCATCGACGAGCCACTGGACGCGTTCGGCGAGGGGGACCGCGCCGCCCGGCGCCGCCGGGCCGCCGAGCTCGTCGACCAGGTCGCGCTGCCCTCGTCGGTTCTCGACCGGCACGCCACCGAGCTGTCCGGCGGACAGCGGCAGCGAGTGGCCATCGCCAGGGCGCTGGCGCTCCGCCCCGAGCTGATGGTCCTCGACGAGCCCGTCTCGGCGCTGGACGTCTCCGTGCAGGACCAGATCCTGCGGCTGCTGGTCGAGCTGCAGGTGCGGCTGGGGCTGAGCTACCTGTTCATCTCCCACGATCTGGCGGTCGTCCGCCAGATCTCGCACGAGGTCACGATCCTGCGCGCCGGCTCCGTGGTCGAGAGCGGGCCGGCCGAGCGCGTCTTCGACAACCCGCACCACACCTACACGAAGGAACTCCTCATGGCGGTACCCGGACAGCTGAAGCCCGGCGCGGACGCGAGCCCCCGATGGTGAGCCCGCTGACCGGCGCGCGTACCGAACGGCAGATCCTCGCCGCGCTGCAGGAACTGGTTCCGGCGATCTCCGCCCGGGTCGCGGGGGAGGACCGGCCGCACGCGGAGACCTTCGCCGACCTCAGGGCGGCGGGCCTGCCCTCCTTCGTCATCCCGGCCGCGTACGGGGGAGGGGGCGCCACCCTGCCCCAGGCCGGCCGGGTGATCCGGACCCTCGCCGCCGCCGACGCCTCGGCCGCGCTGGTCCTGACCATGCACTACATCCACGGCACACGCCTGCTCTCGCCGCACGTCCCCGGCCGGGGAGCCGCCGAGCTGGGCCGTACCCTCGCCGCCACCGACGGCCTGGTCAACTTCGCCAGCAGCGAGCGGCTGAGCGGCGCCCCCAGCCGGGGCGGCGCGGTCCAGACCCGCGCCTCTCGCGGGGACGACGGGTCGTGGCTGCTGAGCGGCCACAAGCGCTACGTCACCGGCAGCATCGCCCTGGATCACCTGCTGGTGTCGGCCACAGTGGACAACGACGGCGACGACGACACCGCCGCCGAGCCCGTGGCGCGCACCTTCGTCGTCCCGGCCGATGCGGACGGTGTGCGGATCGAGCCGACCTGGGACACCTTCGGCATGCGCGGATCGGCCTCGCACGACGTCATCCTCGACGGCGTCACCGTCCCCGCGGACGCCGTCGCCGAGGCGTACGACCCCGAGGTGGCCCCGGAGATCACCCGTACCTTCGGCGCCTGGTGGGCGCTGCTGCTGGCCTCGATCCACCTGGGCATCGCCGAGGCGGCCCGCGAGGTGGCCCTCGCGTTCGCCACCGGTCCCCGAGGCGACGGCCGTCCGGGCAGCCGCGCCGAGCAGCCCCGCACCCAGGAGCACGCCGCGCGTATCGAGCTGGCCCTGCTCCAGGCGCGCCTGCTGCTGGAGGACGCCCTGCACCGGTGCGATGGTGTCCCGGAACCCGCCGACGTCGTTCAGGCCACCGCCACCAAG
>NZ_JBEXUE010000249.1:0-14754 GCF_040614275.1 Streptosporangium sp. NPDC006013 | reverse complement strand
GATGAAAGGGCAGGTTGGACAGGGTTGTGCTTCATGCACTGGCTTTTAACACACTGTTGAGTTCTCAAGAAACGGACGCGTACACCGTCGTCCCGACCAGTACTTGATCGGAGAGCCAGGGGCGCTCTGCTTCTTACTTAAATCCTACCGCTTGTCAAGACTGTGTCAAATTGCTAGCTCTCAGCCATTTGTCACAAACCCTGCAGGCTCACTAGGATTTTCTTTGCTCCGCTTCCGGAGCAACCCACTGAACCTACCGTGTCATCCGGGCCACAGCGAAGCAACCGGTTTTCCGGTGATCTACGCGGAGTCCGAACTCTCAAGTTCGTTCAGTGGAGTGTCCCTGGGGCCCGTCCGCCAGCTCAGGCGTCCGGCTCGCTCCCGGGGCATTGAAAAGATTATGCCCCTCCCGGAACATCGTCAAATCAGCCATGCTTGGTAAAACCGCAGGTCAGAGGGGTTCCTTAAGGAAACCAGGCGCGTTCGCTACCGGAATGTTACGCGGTGAGACGGCGAACGCCCCAGCCGAAGCCGGGGCGTCCATCCCTCGTAATCACCGCCTTTACCTGGCGGAAGAGCAGGCCGGCAGCGCTGGCGGGGTCAGGCCTCGACGATCTCGACGCCACCGACCGAACGCTTGCCACGGCGGAGCACCAGGAAGCGTCCGTGGAGGAGATCATCGGCCGACGGCACGTACGCCTCATCGGTGACCTTGGTGTTGTTGAGGTAGGCGCCGCCCTCCTTGACGGTGCGACGCGCCTCGGACTTCGACTTGACCAGGCCACTCTCGGCGAGCAGGTCGACAAAGGACGCTCCCAGCGCGGGAACCTCGGCACGCGGCACCTCGGCGAGAGCCTCCCCGAGCGTGCGCGCGGGCAACTCCTCCAGGGACCCCTGACCGAACAGGGCCGCCGAGGCGGCGATCACCGCGGCGCACTCGTCGGCACCGTGCAGCAGCGTGGTGAACTCCTCCGCGAGTGCTCGCTGGGCCTCGCGCGCGGCGGGCCGCGCGGCGGCGGCCTTCTCCAGCTCCTCGATCTCCTCACGGGACCTGAAGCTGTAGATCTTGAGGAACTTCACCACGTCCCTGTCATCCGAGTTCAGCCAGAACTGGTAGAAGGCGTACGGCGAGGTCATCTCAGGGTTGAGCCAGACCGCACCGCCGGCGGTCTTGCCGAACTTGGTCCCGTCCGCCTTGGTGATCAACGGCACGGTGAGGGCGTGCACATGGCCACCCGTCACCCGGCGGATGAGGTCGGTTCCCGCGGTGATGTTGCCCCACTGGTCGCTGCCGCCGATCTGGAGCGTGCAGCCGTAGCGCCGGTTCAGCTCCAGGTAGTCGTTGGCCTGCAGGATCTGGTAGCTGAACTCGGTGTAGCTGAGCCCCTCTCCCCCCAGCCGGGCGGAGACCGACTCGCGGGCGAGCATCCGGTTGACCGGGAAGTGCTTGCCGACGTCACGCAGGAAGTCGATCGCCGACATGCCCTCGGTCCAGTCGAGGTTGCTGACCAGGATCCCGCCCGTCTCCTCCGAGAAGTCTAGGAACTTCTCCAGCTGGACACGGATCCGCGCCACCCATTCGGCCACGACCTCGGACGAGTTCAGCGAGCGCTCGGTGCTCCGACCGCTGGGGTCGCCGATCAGGCCGGTCGCGCCGCCCACCAGGCCGACGACCCGGTGACCCGCCCGCTGCAGGCGGGTGAGGGTCAGCAACGGGACCAGGTTGCCGACGTGCAGCGAGGGCGCGGTCGGGTCGAAGCCGCAATAGACCGTGATCGGACCCTCGGCCATCGCCCCGCGCAGGGTGTCGATGTCGGTGGACTGCGCGATCAGGCCGCGCCAGGCGAGGTCATCCAGAATGTCGGTCACGATCCTTGCTTTCCAATGCTCGAAGGGACATTTAGCGCTCTCGTACACCCTGCCCGATCGCGGCACCGTCGCGCCACTCGAAACCCTTCTCGAGCACGAGTCGACCAGCGGGGGAGCGAAGAGGAGCGCACGGGTGGCCTACCGGCGGCGCGGCACGTGCGGGCGATGGGGCGAGACGGTGGGGTCGCCGTCGATCCAGAAACGCCAGGGCGTCTCCTTTCCCGACGAGACCCCGGTGCGCGGCCCCGACCGGACGGATGTGGCCATGGCGGGTTCGCCATCGATCACGGAGAGCGATCCCGGGACGCAGACATCGAGTCCGTTGTGCTCCAGGGTGAAACCGAGCGCCACGGCCAGACGCGCCGGTCCTCTGGCCAGATCGACTTCCCGGACGGCACGGGCGCTTCCCGCTCTCCGGCGGGCCATGGCGGTCCCGATACCGGAGATCACCTCTCCGGCCCTGAGCAGTATCCCGGACCCCGTCCCCTCGGGAAGGCAGGTGAGGTTGGCGCAGAAATGCATGCCGTATGTGAAGTAGACGTACAGGTGGCCCGGTGGGCCGAACATCACCGCGTTGCGCGGCGTCCGGCCCCGGTAGGTGTGCGACGCGGGATCCTCACCCGGCAGGCCGTACGCCTCGACCTCGGTGAGACGCAGCGCGACCGGCCCGTGCACGAGTACTCGTCCCAGCAGATCCGGAGCGATCTCGTGGGCGGGCCGGTCGAAGAAGTCGCGCGCCAGCGGCGCGGGCGCGGCGAGCGAGTGCCCGCCGTGCTCTTCAGCGGACATCAGGTCCCGATCGCCCAGGCCGCCTGGGCGTCGACGATCTCGCGGAGCGCGACGAGCTGGTCGCGGACCCGGTCCGGCGCCGTACCGCCGTGCGCCTTGCGGGCGGCCAGCGCGCCCGGCACCGAGAGGACCTCGCGGGAGTCAGGCGTGAAGTGCGGCGAGACCTTGGCCAGTTCGTCGTCGGTGAGCTCGCCGAAGTCCTTGTCGTTGACCTGGCACCAGACGACCAGGTGCCCGACCGCCTCATGGGCCTCGCGGAAGGCGACGCCCCGGCGGACCAGCAGCTCGGCCAGGTCGGTGGCCAGCGCGAACCCGTCCGGAGCCGAGGCCTCCAGCTTGGCGGTGTTGACGCGCATGGTCGCGACGAGCCCGGCCATGGCGGGAAGGACGAGCAGCAGGCTGTCGACGGAGTCGAACACCGGCTCCTTGTCCTCCTGCAGGTCCCGGTTGTAGGTCAGCGGCAGGCCCTTGAGCGTCGTCAGCAGCGACATCAGGTTGCCGATGAGGCGGCCGCTCTTGCCCCGGGCGAGCTCGGCCACGTCGGGGTTCTTCTTCTGCGGCATGATCGACGAGCCGGTGGAGTAGGCGTCGTCCATCTCGATCCAGCGGAACTCCTGCGAGGCCCACAGGACGATCTCCTCGCCCAGCCGGGACAGGTGCACGCCGATCATCGCCGCGTCGAACAGGAACTCGGCGGCGAAGTCGCGGTCGGCGACCGCGTCCATCGAGTTGGGCGCGGCGGAGTCGAAGCCAAGTTCCCTGGCCACGGCCTGCGGGTCGAGCGGCAGGGAGGACCCGGCCAGCGCCCCGGAGCCGAGCGGGGAGACCGCCGCACGCCGGTCCCAGTCGCGCAGCCGCTCGATGTCGCGGGCGAAGGCGTGCACGTGCGCCAGGAGCTGGTGGCCGAAGGAGACCGGCTGGGCGTGCTGCAGGTGGGTCATGCCGGGGGCCGCCGTCTCGGCGTGCTCCTCGGCCTGGCTCATCAGCGCGGTCTCCAGCTCCACCAGCCGGGACACGATGTGCCTGACGTGATCGCGGAGGTAGAGCCGCAGATCGGTGGCAACCTGGTCGTTGCGGCTTCGGCCGGCTCTGAGCTTGCCGCCGAGCGTGCCGAGGCGTTCCAGCAGGCCGCGCTCCAGCGCGGTGTGGACGTCCTCGTCGGCGACGGTCGGCCGGAACTCGCCCTCCTTGCAGGCCCGCTCCAGGTCGTCCAGGGCACCGAGCATGCGTGCCAGTTCGTCGTCGGTCAGCAGGTTCGCACGGTGCAGCACCCGGGCGTGCGCGCGCGAGGCCAGCAGATCGTACGGCACCAGCCGCCAGTCGAAGTGCACGCTCACAGAGAGCCTGGTCAGCGCGTCGGCCGGACCTCCTTCGAACCGGCCGCCCCACAGCCGCATCGGCTTGCCACCATCAGTCACCGTTGTTCTCCCTCCCCATTCAATCCGCGACCTTAGCCCACTCAGCCCAGCCGGGCGTCCCGGGCGGAGGCAATCTTGGAGGGAAGGCTCCACAGCTCGACGAAGCCCTTGGCGAGAGACTGGTCGAAGGTGTCGCCGGTGTCGTAGGTGGCGAGGTTGAAGTCGTACAGCGACGCCTCCGAGCGCCGGCCCGTGACCGTGGCCCGGCCGCCGTGCAGGGTCATCCGGATCTCGCCGGTGACGTGCTCCTGAGCCTCGGCGATGAAGACGTCCAGGGCCTTCTTGAGGGGGGAGAACCAGAGGCCGTCGTAGACGAGCTCGCCCCAGCGCTGGTCCACCGACCGCTTGAACCTGGCCAGGTCGCGCTCGACCGTGACGTTCTCCAGCTCCATGTGCGCGGTGATCAGAGCGATGGCGCCCGGTGCCTCGTAGACCTCGCGGGACTTGATACCGACGAGCCGGTCCTCGACCATGTCGAGGCGGCCGACGCCCTGGGCGCCCGCGCGCTGGTTCAGCTCGGCGATGACCTGGAACGGGGTCAGGTGCCGCCCGTCCAGCGCCACCGGGACGCCCTTGACGAAGCTGATGATGACCTCGTCGGCCTCGCGCGGCTGGGCGGGGTCGGCGGTGTAGGAGTAGACGTCCTCGATGGGGCCGTTCCAGATGTCCTCGAGGAAGCCCGTCTCGACGGCCCGGCCCCAGATGTTCTGGTCGATCGAGTAGGGGTTCTTCTTGGTGGTCTCGATCGGCAGGTTCTTCTCCTCGGCGTAGGCGATCGCCTTGTCCCGGGTCCACGCGTAGTCGCGGGCCGGGGCGACGACCTTGAGCTCGGGGAAGAGCGCGGCCAGGCCGGCCTCGAACCGGACCTGGTCGTTGCCCTTGCCGGTGCAGCCGTGCGAGACGTGGGTGCCGCCGAACTCCTTGGCCGCGGCGGCCAGGTGCTTGACGATCAGTGGCCGCGACAGGGCGGAGACCAGCGGGTAGCGGTCCATGTAGAGGGCGTTGGCCTGCAGGGCGGGCACGCAGAAGTCGGCGGCGAACTCCTCGCGGGCGTCCACGACGACGGACTCCACGGCGCCGCAGTCGATGGCCCGCTTGCGGATGATCTCCATGTCCTCGCCGCCCTGGCCGACGTCGACGGCGACCGCGATCACCTCGGCGCCGGTCTTCTCGGCGAGGAAGGGGATGGCCACGGAGGTGTCGAGGCCGCCGGAGAAGGCGAGTACGACCCGGTCAGTCATAATTGATCTCTCCAAGTTATTCGTTCGTCACAAGTCTCAGATGGTGCCGGGATCGCCCGCCTGAGCGGGCTGAATACGTCGGTCGGCGTGCCTGAGCAGCCCCTCGGCGACCGCTGCCCCGCCCGCCGGGTCACGGCTGATGACGAGGATCGTGTCGTCTCCGGCGACCGTGCCGAGGATGGACTCCCAGTCGGCGTGGTCGATGGCGGAGGCGAGGAACTGGGCGGCGCCCGGTGGCGTGCGGACGATGATCAGGTTGGCGGAGGCCTCGGCCGAGACGAGGAGTTCCTCGGCGAGCCGGCTGAGCCGGGCGGCCGGGGACTCGCCGGTGCCGAGCCTGGCCAGCCTTATCCGGCCACCGCCCTCACCGGGCAGGGCGTAGACCAGGGAGCCGTCCTCGGCGCGCAGCTTGAGCGCACCGAGCTCGTCCAGGTCCCGGGAGAGGGTGGCCTGGGTGACCTCGACCCCGCTCTCCAGCAGGAGCTTGGCCAACTCCGGCTGGGATCTGACGGGCTGCCGCTGCAGCAGGTCGGCGATCCTGGCCTGACGGGCGACCTTGGTCATCGGGATCGTCACGCGACCACCCCGCCCCCGGGCGCGTCCGGACCGCTCACCGAGATCAGCCAGTGCAGCAGGGCCTTCTGGGCGTGCAGCCGGTTCTCGGCCTGGTCCCACACCAGGCTCCGCGGGCCGTCGAGGACCTCGGCGGAGATCTCCAGCTCGCGGTAGGCGGGCAGGCAGTGCAGGACGATGGCGCCGGGCGCCGCCCGGTCCACCAGCGCGGCGTTGACCTGGTAGGGCATGAGGTCGGCGACCCGCTGCTCCTTGCCGTCCTGGCCCATGGAGACCCAGGTGTCGGTGGCGAGGACATCCGCGCCCGCGGCGGCCTGGACCGGGTCGGTGAGCACGGTGACCGACCCTCCGGTCTCCTCGGCGACCTTGGCGGCCCGCCGGAGGATCTTCGGGTCCGGCAGATACCCGGCGGGGGCGGCGACCCGCACGTGCATGCCGGCGACGGCGCCGCCGAGCAGGTAGGAGTGGGCCATGTTGTTGGCGCCGTCCCCGAAGTAGGCCAGGGTGAGTCCGGCGGTCCTGCCGAAGTGCTCCCTGGCGGTCTGCAGGTCCGCGAGGATCTGGCAGGGGTGGAACTCGTCGGTGAGGGCGTTGACCACCGGCACCGAGGAGGCCGAGGCCATGGCCTCGACCCTGTCCTGGCCCGAGGTACGCCACACGATGGCGCTCACCTGACGCTCCAGGACCCGGGCGGTGTCCTCGATCGACTCACCCCGGCCCATCTGGGAGGAGCCTGCGTCGACGATCAGGGGAAGGCCGCCGAGCTCGCCGATGCCGACGGCGAAGGAGACCCGGGTGCGGGTGGACGGCTTGTCGAAGAGGACGGCGACGGTCTGCGGGCCCTCGAAGGGGCGGTAGCCGTAACGGTCCTTCTTCATGGCCTCGGCCAGGTCGAGCACCTGGGCCTGCTCGGCGGACGAGAGGTCGTCGTCCTTCAGGAAGTGCCTGACGGGTGCCTGCGCGGAGAGGTTACTGGGCATCGGCGGCCTCGTCGAGGATCGCTGGGAGCGCGGCCACGAAGGCGGCGACCTGAGCGGAGGTGATCACCAGCGGGGGTGCGAGCCGCACCGCGTGGGGCTGGAGGGCGTTGACCAGGAAACCGGCTCGCCGCGCGGCGGTCTGGAAGTGGGCGGAGCGGTCGTCGGTCAGCAGAACGGCCAGCCACAGGCCCCTGCCCCGGACACCGGCGAGCAGCGGGTGGTCGATCGCGGCGATGCCGTCGGCGAGTTCGGCCCCGACGGTACGCACGTGCTCCAGCAGGCCGTCGGTGTCGATCGTGTCGAGCACGGCGAGCGCCGCGGCGGTCGAGACGGGGTTGCCGCCGAAGGTGGACCCGTGGTCGCCCTGGGCGAAAACCGTGGCCGCCGCGCCGAAGCCGACGCAGGCGCCGATCGGCATGCCTCCGCCGAGGCCCTTGGCCAGGGTGAGCACGTCGGGCAGGATGCCTTCGTGCTGGTGGGCGAACCAGTGCCCGGTGCGGCCGATCGCCGACTGGATCTCGTCCGCGACCAGCAGCGCGCCTGTGGCGTCGCAGATCTCCCTGGCCGCCGTGAAGTAGCCCTCGGGCGGGGGCACGACCCCCGCCTCCCCCTGGGTGGGTTCGAGGAAGACTGCGGCGCACTCGCCGGTCACCGCGCTCTTGAGCGCGTCGGCGTCACCGTACGGCACGAAACGAACATCGATCGGGAAGGGCCCGAACTGGTCACGGATGGAGGGTTTGCCGGTCAGGGCGAGCGCGCCGAGGGTCCGGCCGTGGAAGGCGTTCTCGGCGGCCACGAAGTAGGTGCGGCCGTTCGACTTGCCGTACTTGATGGCGAGCTTCAGCGCGGCCTCGTTGGCCTCGGTGCCGGAGTTGGTGAAGAACACCTTGGCGGGGGCGCCGAGCAGGCTGAGCAGGCGCTCGGCGAGCAGTACCTCGGGCCCGTGCAGGAAGAGGTTGCTGGTGTGGGCGAGGGTGGCGACCTGCCTGGAGACGGCCTCCACCAGCGCCGGGTGGGCGTGGCCGAGCGAGCTGACCGCGATGCCGCCGATCAGGTCGAGGTACTCGCGGCCGTCGACGTCCCAGACCCTCGTGCCCTCGCCTCGGGCCAGTGCCACCGGGGGCACCCCGTAGTTGGCCATGAAGGCGGCCTCGAAGCGCGTGCTGAGCGCCTCTGTGGCGGGACTTTCCTGCGGGCTCACGTGTCGTTCCCCTTCAGCTGGGCGGTGGCCGTCGCCGCGGGGGCGTCCGGCAGCACCATGGTTCCTATGCCCTTGTCCGTGAAGATCTCCAGCAGCACCGAGTGGGGCACCCTGCCGTCGAGTACGTGGGCCTGCGGCACGCCCCCCTGGACGGCGGTCAGGCACGCCTCCATCTTGGGGATCATGCCGCTGGACAGGGTCGGCAGGAGCTTCTCCAGCTCGGTGGCGGACAGCTCGTCGATGACCTCGTTGTCAACGGCATCGGGGCTCCAGTCACGGTACAGGCCCTCGACATCGGTCAGGACGATCAGCTTGGACGCCTGGAGCGCCACGGCGAGCGCGGCGGCGGCGGTGTCGGCGTTGACGTTGTAGACGGTGCCGTCCTCACTGCGCGCGACCGATGAGATCACCGGGATCCGCCCGTCCTCCAGCAGCGCCCGCACGGCTCCGGCCTCCACGTTGACGATGTCGCCGACCTGGCCGATGTCGACGCTGGCGCCGTCGACGACGGCGTGCTTGCGCACGGCGGTGAACAGGTGGGCGTCCTCGCCGGACATGCCGATGGCGAACGGCCCGTGCCTGTTGATCAGACCGACCACGTCGCGGTTGACCTGGCCGACGAGGACCATCCTGACGACCCGCATGGCCTCGGGGGTGGTGACCCTGAGCCCGGCGGTGAAGGTGGACTCGATGCCGAGCAGGTCGAGGTGGGCGTTGATCTGCGGGCCTCCCCCGTGCACGATCACCGGCCTGAGCCCGGCGTAGCGCAGGAAGACGACATCGGCGGCGAACTTCTCGCGCAGGTGCTCCTCGGTCATCGCGTTGCCGCCGTACTTGATGACGACGGTCGCACCGTGGAAGCTGGCGAGCCAGGGCAGCGCCTCGATCAGCGTGGTGGCCTTCGCCAGGGCCTCGGCCCGCCTCATGAGGAGTACGCCGAGTTCTCGTGGACGTACTCGGCGGTGAGGTCGGTGGTGTGGATCGTCGCCGAGTGCGGGCCCGCCGACAGGTCGATGGTGATCGTCACATCGCGCGGGGTGAGGTCGACCTTGGAGCGGTCGTCACCCGCGGCACCGCCCCGGCAGATCCAGATGCCGTTGATGGCCACGTTGAGCCGGTCGGCCTCGAAGACGGCGTCGGTGGTGCCGACGGCCGACAGCACCCGGCCCCAGTTGGGGTCCTCTCCGTGGATGGCGCACTTGAGGAGATTCGACCGGGAGACGGTACGGCCGACGGTGACCGCGTCCTCCTCGGAGACGGCGCCGACGACCTCGATGGCGATCGCCTTGGAGGCGCCCTCTGCGTCCAGCAGCAGCTGGCGGGCGAGGTCGGCGCAGACCGCGAGGAGGACCTGCTCGAACTCGGCGAGGTCGGGAGTGATACCGGAGGCGCCGCTGGCCAGCAGCAGCACCGTGTCGTTGGTGGACATGCAACCGTCGGCGTCGAGCCGGTCGAAGGTGACCCGCGTCACCTTGCGGAGCACCTCGTCGAGCTGCTCGGCGGGCAGGTCGGCGTCGGTGGTGATCACCGAGAGCATGGTGGCGAGGCCCGGGGCGAGCATGCCCGCGCCCTTGGCCATGCCGCCGACCATGTAGCCGCCGGCGCCCTTCCTGAAGGAGATCTTCGAGACGGTGTCGGTGGTGCGGATGGCGTCGGCGGCGGCCAGCCCGCCGTCCCTGGCGAGCTGTGAGACCGCGAGATCGACCCCCGCCAGCAGCGGTTCCATCGGCAGGCGCTCACCGATCAGGCCGGTGGAGCAGACCGCGATCTCGCCGGCCGAGTCTCCCAGCGCCTCGGCGACCTTCTCCGCGGTGGCATGGGTGTCCTGGAAACCCAGCGGCCCGGTGCAGGCGTTGGCGCCGCCGGAGTTGAGGACCACCGCGTGGACCCGGCCCCCGGACAGCACCTGCGCGGACCACAGGACGGGTGCGGCCTTCACCCGGTTGGCCGTGAAAACTCCCGCCGCGGCGCGCGAGGGGCCGTCGTTGACGATCAGTGCCAGGTCGCGGGCGGCACCGGACTTGATTCCGGCGGCGACACCCGCCGCCCGGAAGCCGAGGGGGGCGGTCACGCTCATGGGGCGACTCCATTGAGAGGAAGGCCTAGCTCTTCCGGCAGGCCGAGGGCGAGGTTGGCACTCTGGATGGCCCCGCCCGCCGTTCCCTTGGTCAGGTTGTCGATGGCGACGACGGCGACGACGCGGCCCGCACGCTCGTCCAGGACGACCTGGAGGGCGGCGGTGTTGGCTCCGAGAGTCATCGAGGTCGCGGGCCACTGGCCCTCGGGGAGCAGCCGCAGGAACGGCTCGTCCTTGGTGGCGACCTCGTACGCCTCGCGCAGGACCGCCGGGGTGAGGCCCGCTCTGGCGGGCGCGCTGCAGGTGGCGAGGATGCCGCGGCTCATCGGCGCCAGCACGGGGGTGAAGGAGACGGTGACCGGCTCACCCGCCAACGGGGAGAGGTTCTGCTCCATCTCCGGGGTGTGCCGGTGGACGCCGCCGACGCCGTACGCGCTGGCCGAGCCCATCACCTCGCTGCCCAGGAGGTTCGGCTTGGGCGCCCGGCCCGCTCCGCTGGTGCCGCTGGCGGCTACCACCACCACGTCGGGCCCGACGAGGCCGGCGGCGAAGGCGGGGAACATCGCCAGGGTGACCGCCGTCGGGTAGCACCCGGGCACGGCGATCCTGGAGGCCGCACGCAGTTCCTCGCGCCGGCCCGGCAGCTCGGGCAGCCCGTACGGCCAGGTGCCGGCGTGGGTTCCGCCGTAGAAGTGCTCCCAGGCGGCGGGGTCGGTGAGCCGGAAGTCGGCGCCGCAGTCGACGACGAGGGTGCCGTCACCGAGTTGCTCGGCGACGGCGGCCGACTGGCCGTGCGGCAGGGCGAGGAAGACAAGGTCGTGGCCGCCGAGGGTCTCGGGGGTGGTCTCCAGCAGGATCCGGCCGGCCAGCGGGGCCAGGTGTGGCTGGTGGGCGCCGAGCGCCGTGCCGGCGCTTGAGGCCGCGGTCAGCGCGCCGATCTCGATGCCGGGGTGGGACAGCAGCAGGCGCAGGAGCTCACCCCCGGCGTAGCCGCTGGCACCCGCGATCGCCGCTCTCATCGGCCCCCCTGATCTCTGCATGTTCATACACACTCACTCATGCTCTTGCTAGAGAGATTATGCATCTCCGGGGATTGTCATGCAAGCCGGTTATGCGGGGGTTACCGGCCTACGGAATGCCCCAGGGCAGCGGAAAAGTCGCAAAAATCATGCTTTTCGGCTCTCGATTGTGGGGACGAGGCAATCAGTTGCGTTTCGGCATTGTTGCGCATACCTACCGGTCAGTATCGTGGCGACCTCCGGTCCTTCCACCCTTCGGGAGTGCGAACGCATGACTGTCACCCATGACCAGGTCCAGGCCCAGCTCACCGGTCCCGGACAGCTTTTCGAGATGGACGAGGTCCCCGGCCACGGCGGGACCGTCAAAACCTGGAAGCACGCCCCCCGCGACTTCCGGGCGCTCCTCGAGACGAGCCGGTTTCACGGCGACAAGATCTTCCTGACCTACGAGGACGAGCACATCACCTACGAGGAGCACTTCAGGCGGGCGGCCACGCTCGCACGGCGTCTGGTGGACGATTACGGCGTGGCCAAGGGCGACCGGGTCGCCATCGCCATGCGCAACTACCCCGAATGGGTGATCGCCTTCTCGGCCGCGCTGGCCATCGGGGCGATAGCCGTTCCACTCAACGCCTGGTGGACCCCGCAGGAACTGGAGTACGGCCTGTCGGACTCCGGCGCCAAGGTGCTGATCGCCGACGGCGAGCGGGCGGCCGGGCTCACCGGCCTGCCCCCGGCACTGATCGTGACCCGCGGCGAGGTACCCGAGGGCGCCCGCGCGTTCGAGGAGGTGATGGGCGAGGTGGCGGCGGACGTGACGCTGCCGCCGGTCGACCTCTCCCCCGAGGATCCGGCAACGATCTTCTACACCTCCGGCACCACGGGCCGCCCCAAGGGCGCGCTCGGCAGCCATCGCAACGTCGGGCAGTCGCCCATGACCGTCGCCTACGGCATGTACCGCAGCATGGTCAGGGCGGGCGGGGACCCGGGCGAGACGGCGGGGCAGCGCCGCGTCACCCTGCTCACCGTTCCGCTCTTCCACGTCACCGGCTGCTTCGCGGTGATGACCACCACCATGTTCAGCGGGAGCGGCCTGGTACTGATGTACAAGTGGGACGCGGGCCGCGCGCTGGAGCTGATCGAGCGCGAGAAGATCACGGGGCTCACCGGCGTGCCCACCAACGTATGGCAGCTCCTGTCCCACCCCGACCTGGACAAGCACGACATCTCCAGCCTCAACGCCCTCGGGTACGGCGGTGCCCCCGCTCCGCCGAAACTGCTGGAGCGCATCACCGAGCAACTGCCCAGCCGCGCCCCCTCCAACGGGTACGGCATGACCGAGACCACCGCGCTCGCCATCAGCAACGCCGGCACCGACTATCTGGCCAAACCCGACAGCATCGGCCTGCCGATGGCGGTGGTCGAGGTGAAGATCGCCGATCCGCTCGGCGACGAGCTGCCGGTCGGCGCGGTCGGTGAGCTCTGCCTGCGCGGACCGAACGTCATCCTGGGCTACTGGAACCGTCCCGAGGCCACCGCCGAGACCTTCGTCGGCGGCTGGCTGCACACCGGTGACCTGGCCAGGGTGGACTCCGAGGGGTTCGTGTTCATCGTGGACCGGGCCAAGGACATGGTCATCCGCGGCGGCGAGAACGTCTACTGCGCCGAGGTCGAGGCCGCCCTGTTCGAGCACCCGGCGGTCGACGACGCCGCGGTGATCGGCATCCCCCATGACGAGCTGGGCGAGGAGGTCGGCGCGGTGGTGCGGCTGTCGTCCCCGGCGACCGCCGAGGAACTGCAGGCCTTCCTGCGCGAGCGGATCGCCCCCTTCAAGATCCCGGTCAGGTTCTGGGTGCGTGACACGGAACTTCCCCGCAACCCCGGTGGCAAGATCCTCAAAACCCACCTGCGCAGGGAGGTCCTGGGCTCCTGACGCCCGCCGCGCTCGACCCGGCGGTGACCTGCCGGAAAATGAGTTGCCCTCCGCGCAGGTCACCGCCGAAACTACCTGTTCGTGCCAGAAAACGCTGACCGGTCCATCAGAACCCTGCTCCGTCGCCTGACGATGGACCTCAGCCCGCTCCGCGACTCCCGCGACTTCCGGTTGCTCTTCGGCTCCGGCGTCGTCACGATGTTCGGCACCTTCCTGACCCTGGTCGCGGTCCCGCTGCAGATGAAGGAGCTGACCGGCTCCTACCTGGCGGTCGGCCTGGTCAGCGTGGCCGAGTTCGTCCCGATGGTGGTGTGCGGACTCTGGGGCGGGGCGATCGCCGACGCGCTGGACCGGCGCAAGATCATCCTTTACACCGAGATGGGACTCTGCCTCACGGTCCTGATCCTGACCGTCAACGCGCTGCTGCCCAAGCCGCAGATCTGGGTGCTGTACGTGGTCGGCGCGCTCTCGGCCGGGCTGGGCAGCCTGCAACGGCCCAGCCTGGAGTCGCTGCTGCCCCGCGTGGTCAGGCACGACCAGCTGACCGCGGCCGCCGCGCTCAGCGCTTTCCGGTGGAACCTGGGCGCCATCGTCGCCCCGGGCCTCAGCGGCCTGATCGCGGCCTGGTTCGGCGTCGCCGTCGCGTACGGCGTCAACGTGGTGACCTTCCTGCTCTCCCTGGTCCTGCTGCAGATGGTGCGGGCCCAGCCGCAGCGGGAGAACGCCCCGGCGGCCTCGATCAGGTCACTGGTCGACGGGGTCCGCTACGCCGTGGGCCGCCCCGACCTGATGGGCACCTACCTGGTCGACGTCGCCGCGATGATCTTCGCCTTCTCCACCGCGCTGTACCCGTTCCTGGCCGACGAGCTGGGCGTCCCCGAGGCTCTGGGGCTCTTCTTCTCCGCCTCGGCCGTCGGCTCGCTGATCGCCTCGGTCACCTCCGGCTGGACCAGGCACGTGCACCGCCACGGCCTCGGCGTGATCATCGCGGCGGCCGTGTGGGGCGTGGCGGTGGCGCTGGCGGCGCTCATGCCCAGCGTCTGGGGCATCTTCGCCTTCCTGGCCGTGGCCGGGGCCGCCGACATGATCAGCGGCGTCTTCCGCTCGACCATCTGGAACCAGACCATCCCCGACGAGTTCCGTGGCCGCCTGGCGGGCATCGAGCTGCTCTCCTACACCAGCGGCCCGATGCTGGGCAACGCCAGGGCCGGCCTGATGGCCCAGCTCGGCGGGACCCGCTTCTCCCTGGGCGCGGGCGGTCTGCTGTGCGTCGGCGCGGTGGCCGCGATGGCCGCGCTGCTGCCGAGGTTCCGCGACTACGACGCCCGCACCGACGAGCACGCGCTCAGGGAGCGCGCCCGCCGCGAGGAGGCCGCTCCCGTCCAGGGATAAGGCACCCGCAACCACCCTCACAGAGTGGAATCATGTTGCTACTGTCAACGACCCCTCCTGAGGGAGGGGGCTTGAGGCGCAGTGATGCGCTTTGAAGCCCCGTGTTGACCAGCCCTGGCCATCACGAACTGGAGGTGCGATCCAGATGACTACGTTGAACACAAGATCGCAGACCGACCTTGGGGTGCTTCCTCAGCCCCAGGCTCTCGAATCCGTGGGAGCAGACACGCCCGAGGGTGGGCACGAAACGGCTCACGGACAC
>NZ_JBEXUE010000248.1:0-14782 GCF_040614275.1 Streptosporangium sp. NPDC006013 | reverse complement strand
GGATCTGCCCGGCAGATCCTGCTCGCCGCCACCATTTGGATTGCTCCGTGCCGCCCAGCGACTACGCGGCGACTGTCGACCCCGTCACGCTGCCGGTCACCTTCGCGGTGGTGTTCGTCGTCAACGGCCTGCTGGAGGAGGTCTTCTACATACGGCGCCCCGAAAAGTCCTGATTGGCGAAAGTCAAAAATGCATCCTAAGATCCGCTACCGATCTCCAGAGCCTTTTGAACCGCCGATTCAGGGAGTCCATGTGACGCTGCTCAGCAGGCGAAGCTTTCTTCAGGCGAGTACCGCGATGGTACCCGCGGCCGTGTTCGGCGCGCCGCCTGTGCGGGCTGGCAGCGCCCCGGCGGTGGAGGTGTCCGGGGTCGCGCCCGCCGCGCTCGCCGGGTTCGACCGGGTCCTGAAGACCTACATCACTGAGCGCGACATCTCCTGTGCTCAGCTCGCCATCGTCAAGAACGGCAAGCTCGTCCTGGCGCGTGGTTACCGGTACTCCAGCGACGGCCGGACCGTCCCCGTGGTGTCGCCCACCTCGCTTTTCCGGATCGCGAGCCTGAGCAAGCACATCACCGCCACCGCCATCATGCGCCTGGTCCAGGAGGGCAAGCTAACCCTGGGCGCCTCGGTGGCCGGCCTGCTCGGCCTGTCCACCGCGGCGGATCCCCGGCTGGCCAGTGTGACGGTACTACGGCTGCTGCAGCACACCGGCGGCTGGGACAGCGCCATCTCGAAGGACTATCTGTATCTGGACCACGTGATCGCCGGCGCGCTCGGCGTACCGCTGCCGCTCACCCAGGACCACATCATCGCGTATGCGAGCAGCCGCCCGCTCGACTTCGCCCCCGGCAGCCGCTACGCGTACAGCAACTACGGCTACATGCTGCTCGGCCGGATCGTCGAGAAGGTCTCCGGTCAGAGCTACGAGTCCTACGTCAAGCAGAAGCTGCTGGCGCCCGTCGGCATCACCCGGTTGAAGCTCGGTCGTACGCTCCGCGCCGAGGCCGCGCCCGGCGAGGTGTTCTATGAGTCGCGTTTCACCAGTAAGACCGTCACGGATCCTACGGGCGCCGTGGTACCCACCCCGTACGGCGGCTTCAGCATGACCAACCGTGGCCCCGGCGGCGGCTGGCTGGCCTCCGCGGTGGACCTGGTCAGGTTCGCGGGGATCTTCAACGCGGCCGGTCCGGTGCTCAATGCGACCTCCATCGGCAGGATGTTCGCCAAGCCGGAGATCGGCGTCACCTCGAGCGGTTCCTGGTATGGCGCGGGCTGGTGGGTGCGCCAGGTGACCGGGCACCTCAACACCTGGCACGACGGCTCGCTGCCCGGCACCTACACCTATCTGGCCCGGCTGCAGAACGGCTTCACCTACGCCGCGCTGTTCAACCGCCGGGAGGAGAGCGGCAGCCTCGACTTCGACGTGCTGAGCCCGCAGATCAACGCCGAGATCGGCAAGGTCACCACCTGGCCCACCACCGACCTCAGCTCCCGTTACTTCTGAGCGGCTCTCCCGCACCCGCCGGGCCGGTCACGGTTACGACGGGGGCGGGTCCGGCGGCCGGACACGGATCGAGGTGGTGCTGTCATCGGCGAAAGCGCTCCTCACGCTCTCGGGGGAGGCGTTTTACGGCACCTTCGAGCGAATCGGGCTGGGGCCGGGTTCTTTCGTGAAAGGCCGAGTCGGCCATGCTCGCTGGCGTCATCCGCGATCAGCGGGCGCCGTCGACGGAGTGGAAGCGGATGTCGTGGCCGTCGGCGTTTGCGGCCGCGAAGCGCAGCAGGCGGACGCCCTCCTCAGCACCGCCTGCCCCATGCGGCGGGTTCTGGTGAGGCTCGCTTACTTGCTCTGCAGCTTCCCCAGCGGGTTGGGGTCTTCCTCCAGTGCGGTGGCCGCCGCCTTCCAGCTGGTGTCCTCGGGGTAGAGGGCGCTGCGCAGGAAGGCCGAGGTGAGCTGCTGGATCAGAGCGACGCGCGCGGGATTCTCGTCCGTCGTTTCGGCGACCTCGTACCCAGAAACGCCGCCGAGCGAGTGCTCTGCCCCGAACAGCGTGAGCAGGCTTTTGCTGCCCGGGCTGTAGGTGTAGGGGTCGGTGAACCAGTCCGGTCCGCGGGTGGACAGGTGGGATTGGTCGTTGTCCCCGGCGACGATCAGAGCCGGTACCTTCATGTCGTCGAAGGAAGGCTTCATGAACGGGAAGCGCTCGGCGGCGAACGGGGTCAGGTCGTCACCCAGGCCGGTAAGGGCGAGCAGGATCCCCGCCTTGACGCGAGGGTCGGACATATCCTCGCCCGGTACGCCGTCCGCGTCCAGGACACGCGCCCCCAGCAGTGCGCTCGCCGTCTGAGCTCCCCAGGAATGACCGGCCACGGCGACGCGGCCGCGGTCGAGGCGTCCGGCCAGGCCCGGCACGGACGCTTCCAGGGCGTCGAGCCCGTCCAGGACACGCGTGAGGTCCTCGATCCGCAACCGCCAGATCCGCGGCGTGCGGGGGTCGTCGGCGGGGAGGCCGAGTGTCCTGGAGTCGAGGTGGGTGGGCTGCACGACCACGAAGCCGTGAGCGGACCAGAAGTCGGCCAGCGGCGCGTAGCCGTTCATCGACCAGCCGAAGCCGTGCGAGAAGACGATGATCGGCAGATTGCTGCCGGTCGCGGGGACCGAGACACGCACCTGGAGGTCGTCACCGCGGCCAGGGACGGGCAGGATCACCGGCTTCACGGATATCACGGAGGCGGCGTTCAAGTGGGACATGGAAATGCCTTCCGGTCGGTTTGTCGAGCTCGCGGTTCGGCGGTTCCGTCCGGTGTCTGCCACCATGGAGAAACGGAACCGCGTTCCGCTGACAATACGGAACGAGGTTCCACTTTGCAATCGTTGGGGAAGGACAATCACGATGAACGGCAGCGACCGGCCCGCGGCAAGCTCGGCCGCGTCCAAGCGGAAGGACGCCCGGCGTAACCAGCAAACCCTGCTGGACGCGGCCGCCACGGTCTTCGTCACCTCCGGCGTGGATGCCCCGGTACGCGACATCGCCGCCAAGGCCGGCGTCGGGATCGGCACGATCTACCGGCACTTCCCCACCCGAGCCGAACTGATCATCGCCGTCTACCACCACCAGGTCGACGCCTGCGCCAAGGCCGGCCCTGCCCTGCTGGCCTCCGGGCCGACCCCCCACGCCGCCCTCGCCCGGTGGATCGACCTGTTCGTCGACTTCCTGGTCACCAAACACGGCCTCGCCGCCGCGATGCAGAACGACGGCGCCGGGTTCGAGACGCTGCACGCCTACTTCCTCGACCGGCTCCTGCCGGTGTGCACCCAGCTCCTCGACGCCGCAACCACCTCCGGCGAGGTCCCCCCTGACCTCGAGGCCTACCAGCTCATGCGCGGCGTCGGAAACCTCTGTATCGGCGCCGACAGCGACCCTCGCTACGACGCGCGCCGGCTGGTCGCGCTCCTCGTCGCAGGGCTACGCCAGCCGTGCTGACAGTGGTGGATTCGGCTCCCAGCTCGACGCGCCTACCAGACAGGCGGACAGGTCTTCTCTCGGTCAGACGGTACCGTCGGGATCCGTTCCTCCCGCTGACGCCCGCGCGACCTGGAGGCGCTGGGCCTGCCCGACCTCGAGATCGAAGCAGTCCTCAAGGCGGACGATGAAGCGATCGAGGAGTTCCGGAACGCATTGCGGTGCATCCTGGCCTACGGCCGCGCCGACGCACGCCCGAGCATTATTCACCTTTGATACACGGAACCTGCTATGCCCAATTGAAGTCGTACGCGCTGCTTGTTCGGCCCGGTAGGGTCCTTGGTCATTCGGGATGATCGGCTAGAAAGGGCGGGCCGCCGTGCTCTCCGTGTCGACTCTCGGGCCGCGGCGGCGTTATCCGGTGTTCTGGTGGTGGCTGGCGGCCTCGTACGCGTTATGGGAGATCATCTGGGAGGTGCTGACGCCCCCGCGGCGAGTCACGTGTGTCGGGCCACCGATCTTGCACCCGGTGGGCCCCGTCCGCCGCACAGCCGCCGAAGTGGCCGAGGTGGCCGCGGGCGTGCTGTATCTGGCGGGGCCGTTCCTCCTGGCGATGATCGCCCTGTTCGTGGCCAGGCGCGACAATGCCCGCGTCCACCTGATGGCCGCGGCTTTCGGATTCGTGCTCGTCGCGTTGCCTGAGGCGCTGGCGGTCGCCGCGGAGGTGCTCAGGCCGCCCGCGGAGCCGCCGCCCGGTTGCCTGCCGGACCCGGCGTCGTTCCGGATCCTGCCGGTGGTTCTGGCCTGGGTGATCTCGCCGCTGACGATGATCCTGCTCGCGGGCGCCGCCGGGACGCGCGTGCGCCCGGACCGGGGCTCCGTGCTGCGGCTGGTCGCGGCGCTCGGGGTGATCGTGCTCGTCGTGCAGGCCGTACGGATCCTGCCGGAGCGACTGGCGGCGCCACCGGTTGCGGACGACGGCACCCCCCGGTACGCGCTGCTCACCGGCGGCTATCTGGAGACGGTGAACCTGGATACGGGCCGCATCGCCCATGAGTACATGCCGTACCTCGGCAGGCGCATCACCCCGATCAAGGCGGTGGCCGCCACCCGGGAGCCGGGGGAGTACGTGGTGAGCGTGACCCTGCGGCAGGGCCTGGACGATTGGTCACCGCGCGGCTTCGTCTCGCGCATCCACCGCCTGACGGTGGACGCCGACGGCCAGGCGAAGCTGGGCCAGGCGCTGTCGGGCAGGCTGAACGGGAGCGTCGACCGGATCGTGCTGTCGCCCGAGGGCCGCATCGCCTACAGCCGCCGGACCGAGGACCGCGATCACAACCAGACCACCTACGTCGGCGTCCTCGACCCCAACGTCGAATGGCGGGCGACCGCGTACAGGTTCTACTGGAGGGACGCCCACACCCTGGTGCTTCCCGACGACATCCACTTCACCGGGGTCACGTACCCGCCGAAGCCGGAGTTGGTGAAAGCCTGGGAGGGTGCCCTTGACGTGCGGCTGCCTGCGTCGGACCCGTCGGCCGCGGCGGTGCTCGTCCGGGCGCCCCGCGACAACGGCAGCCACACGCTCCCTCATCCTCTTCCGGACGGCCGGACCCTGCGGGTGCGCCAGGGCAGCTACGAGCAGCCGTCCGAACTGCTCCTCTACGATGGGGACCGGAAGGTGGCCACAGTGCTCGCCCTGAGCTGCGGCGAGATCGTGTCGATGACGCTGGACCGATCCGGCCGGCACCTCCTGGTCGGCAAGGACAACGAGAACGATTCGGTGGCCGGCAATAGACCGTGCGGGGGCAAGAACTACGAACTGCTCCGCGTCGGCCTCACCCCGACGGCCGATGGTGCCTTCCCCCACAGGGTCGTCTGGCGGGGCGACACCTATGTCGGCGGATTCACCTGGTGACCGACCCAGGCGACGACACAGGGTCGATTTTCAGGCGGCGTCGACACTGCATGAGCTCGTCAGCCGAGATGAGCGCGGAAGAACGACGCCAGCGTGCTGAGGCTCAGTGGAGGCTCAGTGCTGGTCACGGGCTCACCACAGCGTTTCGAAGTCTGCGCGGTCCTGGCCGGGAAGGGCTCCGACAGGCCGCCGGTGAAGGGGAAGAAGTGGTCCTGCCCGTGCAAGGTGAAGAAGCGGACGCTTCCGCCCACATTGCCTTCCAGCGCGGGAACCCCACAACTCGTGCCCGCCAGGACGGCGCTGCGCTCCCACGTCGTCGATTCTGGTCGAACAACCCGCAAGAACGGTTGAACAAGGAGATCCGCCGCCGCACCGACGTGGTCGGGATCTTCCCCGGCGCCGCCACCGCCCGCTTCCCACAGGTGGAAAGGGCGGTGGCGTCGTCGTCATGGTGGGGGACGATCGCGGTGATGACGCGGGTGGTGTACAGCCACAGCGACCAGCAAACCAGCCGCGTCGCCTCCGACGCCGGAAGCCCATGGAACCGCTACGCTCCAGACGACGACCACTCTCTGTGACAGACATCAGGTGCGGACCCCTCGAATAGGCGACACCTGATTACGCGAGGTTGCCAGTTCCGTCCCTGTACCGCGACCCCAGCCGGACCCACGGCACGCCACCGGTCGCCGAGTGCGACGCCGCGGCGACCGGCTGGACGGCCCGACCGGCAACGGCGCACCACGATGGCCTCCCGCTCGGGTCGCCGTCAGCTACGCGGATGGCCGAACTCCCGTGCACGCTGACTCATCCGGGTAGCAGACCGATCGCCGCCTTGGCCTGGCGTACCTTCACATTGGCCAACCCGCGGGCACGGTCGGCGCCGGCCCGCAGAACCGCCTGGACGTGCTGCGGGTCTTCGGCTAGTTGCAGGTAGCGGTCCCGGATGGGGGCGAGGGTGGCCACTACCGTGTCGGCGACTGTTTCCTTCAATTCGCCGTACCGGTTGAACCGCCCGGCCAGCCGCTGAGGCTCGTCGCCGGTGCAGGCGGCCAGGATGGCGAGCAGGTTCGATATCCCCGGTTTGAGATCCGGATCGTAGCTCACCACGATGTCGGTGTCGGTGACCGCACGCATCACCTTGCGCCGCAGGACATCCGGCTCGTCGAGCAGTCGCAGCACCCCCGCGGTCGAGGGGGCCGACTTGCTCATCTTGTCGCCAGGTGACGCCAGGTCCATGATGCGGGCGGCGACCGGCGGGTTGACCGCTCGGGGGATGGTGAAGGTGGGGTTGTATCGAGTGTTGAACCGCTGGGCGATATCGCGGGCCAACTCCACGTGCTGGCTCTGGTCCTCGCCGACCGGTACCTCGTCGGTGTCATACAGCAGGATGTCGGCGGCCATCAGGATCGGGTAGGTCAGCAGCGACACCCGGACCTGGTTCTGACGGCCGGACTTCTCCTTGAACTGGATCATTCGCTGGGCCTCGCCGTACCCAGTGGTGCACTCCAGCAGGTAGTGCAGTTCGGTGTGCTCGGGTACGTGCGACTGAACCAGGAACAGACACGCGTCGGGGTCAGCGCCTGCCGCCAGCAGGATGGTCGCGAATTCCAGTGTCCGCCGCCGCACCTCGACCGGATCATGCTCCAGAGTCAGGGAGTGCAGGTCGGAGATGAACACCACCGTATCCGTGGTGGCCTGCTCGGCGATTATCGGTGCGATCGCGCCGATGTAGTTGCCCAGATGCAGGTCGCCGGACGGGGTGAAGCCGGTGAGTCGTCGTGGCATCGGTTTGGCTCCCTCGGGATGGGGGGGGCCACCCTGGCCGGGCCACCGAGGTGCGAACACACGAAACGGCCGCCCGAACCGGGCGGCCGCGTTATCAGTCACGCGGATGAACAGTGCCGCCCGTCAGGGGCGCCACCAGCCAAGGGGCAAGAAGATCATCCGCACGCCGTGACCATACCATCCGGCAGGCGGAGAATCGCAGGTAAGTCAGCGATGATCCTTATGTAGGCCGGCTACGCGGGCTGAGTCCGGGAAACAATCACAACCAACGCGGGAAGCGATCTTCTGCTGCGGCGCATCGCCCACCTGCTTGAGGAAGGGCCGCCGGAGGCCGGATGCACAGCGGCCACGTCCATACCGGCAGGTGAGACGGGGCCCATATGCTTGGGAACATGGTATTGCCCGCGCAGCGGGCGCTGGTGCCCCTGGACTCGGTGCTCGGACTGCTGGACCTGCTGCTCGATGAGACGGCCGACGAGCAGAGCGCCGTCGCGCCGCTCGCCGAGTCGCTCGACGGCGCCGAGCTGGCCGGTGTGCTGCGGCGGACGCGGCGGGTGCGGGCGGCGCTGGCGCGGTGGCGCCGGCGCGATCAGGAGCTGTCCGCGCTGCTGTCCAGCGCGCGTGAGCTGGCCGAGCTGCGCGATCTGGACGCGCTGCTGGACCGCCTGGTGGCCCGGGCGCATGACCTGGTGGGCACCGACGTGACGTATCTGTCGGAGTTCGACCAGGAGACCGATGAGTTGCGGGTGCGCTCGACGCTGGGCACGTTCGCGCCCGAGTTCCGCCGGCTTCGGGTGCCTCCGGGAAAGGGCCTGGCCGGAAGGGTCGTGTCCACGCGCAGCCCGCAGTGGACGACGAACTATGACCACTATCTCGACGCCCCGCATGACGCGGAGATCGACGAGGCCGTGCGGGCCGAGGGACTGGTGTCGCTGCTCGGTGTGCCGCTGGCGGCGGGCGACCGCGTGCTGGGGGTGCTGTTCGCGGCCAACCGCGACGAGCACGCGTTCACGCCCGAGGAGATCGCGCTGCTGTCGGCGTTCGCCGACCACGCGGCCGTGGTGTTGCAGACGGTGCACCTGCTGGCGCAGGCCCGCGCGTCGGCCGAGGCGGCCCGGGTGGCCAACGAGGATCTCGCGCGCACCATGGCGGCCAGGGAACGCGCCAGCGCGGTGCATCAGGACCTCACCAACGCGGTGCTGCGCGGGGGCACCGCGCACGAGGTGGCCCGGACGCTGGCCGCCTCGCTGGGACGGTCGGTGGAGATCTTCGACCGCGACCTGGCTCCGCTCGCCTCGGCGCGGACCGATGCCTCGGGGGAGTCCTCGCCCATGACCGCGCACGTACGCGCCGCGGTCGAGCGCAGCCGCACCACGGGGCGGTGCGTGTTCCTGGACCCGTCGGATGACGGGGCGTCTGTGGTGGTCGCCGTGGTGGCGGCCGAGACGCTGCTCGGTGCGATCCTCGTCGGCCACGGCGATCTCGCGCTGGGCTCGGTCGAGCGGCGCACGATCGAGCGCGCGGCGCAGATCGTGGCCCTGCTGGCGCTGAAGCGGGAGGCGGTCGCCGAGGCCGAGGAGCGGGTGCGGGGAGAACTGATCTCCGACATCCTGTTGGGCGACGGAGCGCACCGCGAGGAGCTGATGTTGCGGGCCCGCGCCCGCGGGGTCCGTCTGGAGTCGCTGCGCATGGTCGTCGCGGTGCTGGTGCCGCGTGACCGGCGCAGGGCGGCCGTGCAGGCGCTCGGCACCTGGCGCCCCGGCCTGCTGGCCAGTGAGCACGCGGGCTGTGTGGTCGTGCTGACGGACGCGGCCGACCCCGACGGCGCGGCGACCGAGGTCCGTGAGTGCGTGCGCCCGCTGACGGGGGCGCCGGTGCTCGTGGTGGCCGACACGCCCGTCGCCACCTGGGGCGAGCTGGGCGCCCGGTTCGAGCCGCTGCGCCAGTGCGCCGAGTTGCTGCACGGCATGGGCATCCAGGACACGGCCGTCAACGCGGCGGCCTACCAGCCGTACCTGGCTCTGTTCGGCGCCGGGCGCGACGGGATCGTCGCGTTCACCGAGGCGGTGCTCGGGCCGGTGCTGCGCTGGGACCGCGATCATTCGACCGACCTGGTGAAGACGTTGCGCACCTACGTCGACTCGCACTGCAGCCCGGCACGGGCGGCGCGAGCGCTGAACGTGCACATCAACACGGTCAACCAGCGCCTGGACAGGATCACCCTGCTGCTCGGCCCCGCGTGGCGCGAGCCGGAGCCGTTCTTCCGCGTCACCGTGGCCGTCCGTATGCACGCCCTCGCGACCGGTCTGTGATCTACGTCGATTCACACATGGCAATGGCTTCAACGCCGTGTGATTCACCCATGGGCGCGGTGTTCCGGTCGGACCTAACCTTCCGCACAAGCCGTTTGCGTTTCGGCTCGATTATCAGCCTGTTTCGGCGGTATACGGGAGGCATCGTGGGTGTTCACAGCCGGCTGGCGGGGTTACGCGACCTGTCGCCCGGGGAGCGGCGGGCCCTCGCCGCGAAGAGCGCGGGGCTCGATCCCGGCGCGCTCGACGTACTCGATCCGGCCGCCGGGCTCACCCTGGACCAGGCCGACCACATGATCGAGAACGTCGTCGGGGTCCTCGGGGTGCCGGTGGGCGTGGCCACGAACTTCAGGGTCAACGGATCCGATGTCCTGGTGCCGATGGCGACGGAGGAGCCGTCGGTGGTCGCCGCGGCGAGCAACGCCGCGCGCATCGCCCGCGTACACGGTGGCTTCGCCACGACGTGCTCGGCGCCGATCATGCAGGCGCAGGTGCAGGTGCTGGGCGCGGCCGATCCCCACGCGGCGCGGCTGCGACTGCTGGAGGCGCGCGGCGAGCTCGCCGAGCTGGCGAACGCGCAGGACCCGCGCCTGGTGGAGTTCGGCGGCGGCGTACGGGACATCACCGTACGGCTCGTGCCGTCGGGCGAGGACGTCTACGTCGTGCTCCACCTCGTGGTCGACGTGCGGGACGCGATGGGCGCCAACGCGGTGAACACGATGGCGGAGGCGGTGGCGACCAGGGTGGGGGAGATCGCCGGGGGCCGCACCCTGCTGCGGATCCTGACCAACAAGGCGGACCTGCGCCTGGCCAGGGCACGCGCCGTCTTCGACGCCGAGGCCCTCGGGGGCTCGCAGGTGGTGCGGGACATCGTGCACGCGGCGGCGCTGGCCGAGGCCGATCCGTACCGGGCGGCGACCCACAACAAGGGCATCATGAACGGCGTCACCGCCGTGGTGCTGGCGACGGGCAACGACACCCGCGCGGTCGAGGCGGGCGCGCACTCCCACGCGGTCGCCCCGGACGGCCGCTACACCTCCCTGTCCCACTTCGAGCGCGACGCCGAGGGCAACCTGTCCGGCTCCCTGGAACTGCCCATGCCGGTCGGCCTGGTCGGCGGGGCCACGAAGGTGCACCCGGTGGCGCGCGCGGCGGTGCGGTTGCTGGGGGTGCGGACCGCGAGCGAGCTGGCCGGCATCGTCGCCGCGGTCGGGCTCGCGCAGAACCTCGCCGCGCTGCGGGCCCTGGCCACCGAGGGCATCCAGCGAGGACACATGTCACTGCACGCGCGCAACGTGGCGGTGACCGCGGGCGCGAGCCCCGAGGAGATCCCCACGGTGGTCGGGCGCATGCTCGCCGCCAAGGCGGTACGCGCAGACCGTGCCGAGCAGATCCTGGCCGAGCTCCGCGCCGGAGCCGGTGCAGCCGAAGGAGACTGAGCAGCCATGATTTTGGACGTGGGCATCGACGTCGGGGGCACCTTCACCGACGCCGTCGCCATCGCCGACGGCCGCGCCGTGCGCGGCAAGGCGTTCTCGACACCGGACGTGACCACCGGCATCCTCGCCGCGCTGAGCATCCTGCGCGAGCAGGTCGGGCTGAGCGAGGCGGAGTTCTACCCGGCGATCGACCGGTTCGTGCTCGGCAACACCATCGTCACCAACGCGGTGGACGAGCAGAAGTACGCCCGGGTGGGGCTGCTGACCACCCAGGGCTTCCGGGACACGCTGCGGATCGCCCGCTCCGCGCGTACCGACGAGCGCGACTCGCACAAGCTGGCGCCGCCGCCGGACATCGTGGACCGGCGTCTGATCGTCGAGGTGCCCGAACGCGTCGACGCGCACGGCACCGTGCTGGTGCCGCTGTCGCCCGGCGCCGTGCGTACGAGCGTGGAGCAGGTGCTGGCGGCCGGCGCCGAGTCGATCGCGGTGTGCCTGCTGTGGTCCTTCCGCAACGACGCGCACGAGCGGGCGATCGCCGGCTACCTGCGCGAGCACCACCCGGACGTGCCCTACTCGCTGTCCAGCGCGCTCACCCCGGTGTACCGGGAGTACGAGCGCATGGTGACGACGGCGCTGGACGCGGCGGTCAAGCCGATCGTCGCGACCCACTTCCAGCAGCTCGCCGAGGCCCTGGCCGCCAAGGGGTTGCGCACCAGGGTGCAGATCATGCAGGTCCACGGCGGGTTCCTCTCGGTCGAGGAGACCGCGCGGGCGCCGATCTCGATGTTCAACTCCGGCCCGGTCGGCGGGGTGACCGGCGCGCGCCTGCTCGGCATGCGGCTGGGCCGGCGCCGGGTGCTCACCGCCGACATGGGCGGTACCAGCCTGGACGCCGCCGCGATCATCGACGACGAGCTGCGGGTGCTGCCGCGGGCCGAGATCGGCGGGCTGCCCACCAGCCTCACCGCGGTGGACATCGAGACCATCGGCGCCGGGGGCGGCAGCCTGGGCTGGATCGACGGCCGCGGGGTGCTGCGCGTCGGCCCGCACAGCGCCGGTTCCGTGCCCGGGCCCGCCTGCTACGACAAGGGCGGCGAGCGTCCGGCCGTGACCGACGCCGCGCTGGTCATGGGGCTGATCAACCCCGAGTACTACCTGGGCGGGACGGTCACCCTGTCGCCGGGCAAGGCGCGCGAGGCGATCCGGCGGCACCTCGCCGACCCGCTCGGGCTGTCCGAGGACGCCGCCGCGCACGGCATGTACCGGCTGGCGACCTCGCAGATGGCCAACGCGCTACGCAAGATCACCGTCAATCGCGGGCACGATCCCCGTGAGTTCACCCTGGTCGGCTTCGGCGGCGCCTGCGGACTGTTCGCCGCCGCGATCGCCGCCGATACGGGAGTGGGCGAGGTGATCATTCCACGCAACGCCGCCGTGTTCTCGGCGTACGGGCTCATGCACGCCGACTCGGTCTTCTCCGCGGTCCAGACCAGCCCATGGACGATGGACCAGCCGGCCGAGGCGCTGGAGAGGGAGTTCGCCGCCCTGGAACAGCGGGCGCGCGACTGGTTCGACGCCGAGGGCATCCCCCAGGACCGCCGCGCGGTCTTCCGCGAGGCCGACATGAAGTTCGTCGGCCAGATCTTCGAGGTGACCACGCGCCTGCCCGAGGAGCCGTTCCGGGAGGGCGACAAGGAGACGCTGCGCCGCCGGTTCGTGGCGGACTACGAGGCCGAGTTCGGCACCGGCACCGCGTGGACCGAGGCCGAGGTGCTGCTGGTCAACTCGCGGGTACGGGCGGTCGGCCGCACCGAGACGCAGACCGTGACCGAGACCCCCGGCCAGGAGCGGCACACCGTCACCACGCGGGAGGTCGTCGAGCCGCTGTCCGGCCACCGCCGCCACGTCGAGGTGCACCGGGGGTTCGGCGCGCTCGGCAAGGCCGAGGGCCCGTGCCTGATCGAGGAACCCGACACCACCGTCTACGTGCCGCCGGCCGCGGTGGTCGAGGTCATCGACGGCGGGCACTTCCTCATCCGCCTGAACCACGCCGGCGCCGGCGACGCCGCCTGATCGAAGGAGACCCCCGTGAGCTCACCGACGTCCGACGACTTCGACCCGATCACGCTGGAAGTGATCAGGATGCGCCTCGACTCGATCGTCGAGGAGATGGGCATCGCGATGATCCGGTCCTCCGGATCGCCCGTCATCACCGAGGCCGGTGACTTCAACACCGCGCTGTTCGATCCCGAGGGACGCATCTACGCGTACTCGGACTACGTGCAGTTCCACATCGGGTCGGGCAGCGTCGCCGTCCGCAACCTCGTCGAGGCCATCCGGGGCGAGCCGTTGTATCCGGGCGACGCTTTCATCTGCAACGACCCGCACACCGCGGGGGCGAGCCACCCGCCCGACACCAACGTGATCTCCCCGATCTTCCACGGCGCGGAGTTGATCGGCTGGGCGCAGTCGCAGGCGCATCTGCTCGACGTCGGGGGCATGACCCCCGGCGGCTTCGCGCCCGGCGCGTACGACTGCTACAGCGAGGCCCTGCGGCTGCCGCCCGGGGTCAAGGTCTTCGAGCGGGGCGAGCCGGTCGAGTGGGTCCGGCGGATCCTGCTCAACAACGTCCGTGTCCCCGTGCCGTACTGGAACGACGTGCGCAGCCTCGTCGCGAGCAACAACACCGGCATCCGCCGGCTGCTCGCCACGATCACCGAGTTCGGGCTCGACCGCTTCCGGGCGTACACGCGGCGCAACTTCGAGATCGCCGAGCAGGTCGTGCGCGACCGGCTGGCCCGGCTGCCCGACGGCGTGTGGGAGGCGGAGGAGTGGACCGAGCACAACGGGCACACCGACGATCTCTACCGGGTCCGGTGCACGCTGACCAAGCGCGGCGGCCAGGTCACGCTGGACTTCACGGGGTCCAGCCCGCAGACCGACGGGTTCGTCAACTGCAGCTACGGGGCCCTGGTGGGCAGCGTCGCCACCGCCGTCGTGCCGATCCTGGCGTGGGACGTGCCGTTCAACGAGGGCGTCATGACGGCCTTCGAGGTGGTCGCCGAGCCGGGGAGCATCGTCAACCCGCGCCCGCCGGCGCCGATCAGCAACGGCCACCTCACCACCGGGGCCCGAGTGAGCAGACTGATCACCAAGCTGTTCAACGAGCCGTGCCGGGCCAGTGACGACCCCGTGCTCCGGGAGCGTACGCAGGGCGTCTGGGCCGACTCCTGGACGGGCGGGATCTCGGCCGGAACCCGTGACAACGGCGAGTACTTCGTGCTGTTCAACATGGACGGCGGCGGCATGGGGGCCGGCGCCCAGCCCGAGGCCGACGGCCTCGACTGCGCCGGAATGATGACGCAGATGAACAACATGCTGCCGGACGTGGAGATGAACGAGATGCTCTACCCGGTGCTCTACCTGTGGAAGCGGCTCGCCCCCGCCAGCGCGGGCCACGGCGCGCACCGGGGCGGCCTCGGCCACGAATTCGCCTGGACACTGCACGGCGCGAGCGAGGTGACGCAGACCGTGTTCGCGCCCAGCGCCCAGGTGCCCGCCGACGGCTACGGGGGCGGCCTGCCCGGCGGCGGCAGCGGCCACCTGCTGTGCCGCGACACCGACGTGTGGCGGCTCATGTCCGGCGGCGCCGTCCCCACCGAGGAGAACCTCTCCGCGGCCACCAGGCAGTTGCTGGACATCAACCAGTACGACCTCACCGTCCGGCGCGGCGACGTCTTCGTCCAGTGGATCGCCGGAGGAGGCGGTGCCGCACCCGGCTGGGGGGTCGTCAATAGGTTGACTGTACCAACCAGACGGTATGCCCCGGATGTAATGATCTATATCGGCTCCCCGCTTA